>VFKF01000479.1 GCA_009885705.1 Nitrospira sp.
TAAGTAGAGTGAATCGACGGGCGAGCCTCTCATAGCCAGGAGGTGGGTGATGCGCGAACTGCTCAAACCTTTCAGTCTCATCGTGAGTGCCCTATTCGTCGTATCCTGTGCGTCTGCCGTTCCGCCGGCGCGGATCGGCGACTATGTGTCGACAGAGCGGCCGGCCGGCGCCGATGCCCTTGCAAAGATCGATCAGCGGCCGTTGCAGGCCGGGCTGGTCGTCGTCTCAGATACCGCAGATCCTGGTGCGGCTCCGAATCTGCCGGAAGAAGCGCTGACTCGCCTGACAGAGAGCCTTCAGCAAGACCTCGGTCATGCGATTCCTATCGTCATTAAAGAGGTGATTTCCGGTCACCATATCAAGCCGCAATCGCATGGCGATTGGGCCCAGTTCGCAGAGCTGGGCCGGCAACGTGGACTCGATTATCTGGCAGTTGTGGTGGTGTCGAGCACCGAGCAGGAATATCCCGTCACATTGTTCCTGGGATGGACGACCCATGCGCAGCCTGGATATCGTCGAGATAATTGGTCGTTATTGGAGTTCGTCCTGCTGGACTTGAAGCACAACCAGACGCTGATGCAGGCCGAAGGCCGGGGCTGGGCCACGCTGGACCGTCCGAGCGCACCGGGGATTAATCAATGGTATCCGGCCATCTATCTGCGCCCTCAGGATCAGCGTCGTATCTGGCCTCCGACATACGAGGGCGCTCCCAATACCCTCCGTGTCGTGTCCTTCGAGCAGGCCGCGAAGCGGCTGGTGCTGAAGCTCCAGAGCTCGTGGCTCGGGGTGCTGGAGTCCGAGTCGGCGGCTCGGAGAGCTAGTTCGTAGCGAGCGTCGATCGTCTTGCGGGTCGTATTCTTGTCCCCTTCGGGCTCTGTTTTTGGAGAGTCCGAAGGGGACTATTAGTCTTTGAAGCCCTCGGAACGGATAGTGTACAATGCACCGTTCAGTTGATGCGGTCGCGTCGGTTAACCCTCTGGAGGAACGCTGTTATGGTCACGCGGAGTAAGGGAAGGGATGTTCTGGGTCTTGTCGCAGGTCTTGGTTTGGTCGCAAGCACCTTCGCGTTTGCTATCCTGCCGAATGAACCGACAGCCTTTGCCGCCGGGGCTCCAGCCGGGCTGACACAGGGATTTTCAGAAATCGTCAAGAAGGTAACCCCAGCCGTGGTGAATATTGCGGTGACTGGGGGAGGAGAAGGCAAGGGGCGAGGCCGGAAATCGCCGTTGCCGCCAGGCCCATTTGGCGGACCTCCCGGTGAAGAGGGGCCAGAGGGCGAACTTCCAACTCCTCCGCCGATGCCGCCTGGTGGAGGGCATGGACGTCCCGATCAAAGCGCAGGATCCGGCGTCATTTTTGACTCGAACGGATTCATCGTCACCAACAATCACGTCGTCGAAGGCGCCACGCAGATTACCGTCACGCTGAGCGATCGACGTGAATTTACCGCCAAGGTGGTGGGGACTGACCCGAAGACGGACTTGGCCGTGGTCAAAATCGATGCGAAGGATCTTCCCGCATTAAAGTGGGCGGACTATGACAAGTTGCAGGTCGGCGATATTGTGTTGGCCGTAGGCAGTCCGTTTGGACTGAGTTCCACCGTGACCCTGGGCATCATTAGCGCGTTGGGCCGCGGCAATGTCGGTATTGCCGATTACGAAGACTTCATCCAGACCGACGCCGCGATCAATCCGGGCAACTCCGGCGGGGCCTTGGTCAATATGAGCGGCGAACTCATGGGGATTAATACGGCTATTTTTTCAAGGACCGGCGGATCGGAGGGGATTGGGTTTGCCATTCCCAGCAGTATTGCCCTGGATATCGTCGATAGCCTGCAGAAGACCGGAAAAGTTGTGCGCGGTTGGATGGGCGTCGCCATTCAAGAAATCACGCCGGCCTTGGCCAAGTCGTTCAAGTTGCCTGAGCAGCGCAAAGGGGTTCTGATCAGCGATGTGAACGAGAACGGCCCGTCCCATGCTGCGGGTATGAAGCGTGGCGATGTGGTGATCGCGTTCAACGGGAAAGAAGTGCAAAACGTGAGTCAGTTGCGAAACCTCGTCGCACGGACGATGGTTGGCAAGGATGCGCAGGTCAAGGTATTGCGAGATGGCAAGGAGCAGACCATCTCCGTGAAGGTGGCGGAGCGGCCGACGGATGAAATGCTGGCGAAGAAGGAGCCCACGGCTCCCAAGGAGCCGGTCGAGACGGCGAAGCTGCCGGATAATGTCCTGGCTTCTATTCGGGTCCAGGCATTGGATGCCGCCACGATGAGTCAATTGAATATCCCGGCGAAGATGACCGGTGTGGTCGTGACGTCGGTTGAAACCGGCGGCTCTGCGGAAGCGGCGGGGCTGCAGCGCGGCGACGTGATTCAGGAAGTGAACCATGAAGTCGTGAAGACCCTTGATGACTATCAGAAAGCTTCGAGCAAATTGAAAAAAGACGAGTTGGCTGTCTTGCTGTTGAGTCGGCAGGGCAATAGCTTGTTTGTCGCAGTCAATCCCAAGTAACAGACCTGACGCTGGCCGTCACCGCTCGGTATCCGAGCGTGACGGCCAGGCATCGGATGAACGGTTCGTATGTCCGACGGTTTGAACTCGCTCAACCAGTGGCTGCAAGACACGATCTTCAAGCCGCTGGAAGATAAGAAAATGCCGGTGATGGAGCACCTCGTGGAGCTCCAGGTCCGGCTGACACGCGCGGTGATCATCACGGCGCTGGTGTTTGTCGGCACATTTTTTTACGCCGATACCTTGGTGCAGTGGCTTCGCATCCCCCTCCAGAACATGTTTGTGCCCGGTTCCCTCTCGTGGGTGCCGACCGATCTGCCGACCGTTCCCTTCGTCTTTCTCGCGCCGGCTGAAGCCCTCTGGCAAAACGTGAAGGTGGCCGGGCTCTTTGCGCTCGTTGCGGCGACCCCGTACATTCTTTTGGAAGTGTGGCAATTCGTCGTGCCGGGCCTCCATGCCCAGGAGCGGAGATTTGTCGCGCCATTTGTGCTGTTGAGCGCCCTGGCGTTTTATGTGGGGGTGGGTTTTTCATTTTTCTTCGTCCTGCCGTTCGCCCTGAATTTTTTGCTGTCTTATGGCGTCAACGCCGGGTTTATTCCTCAAATTTCCATCGCGCAATATGTCGGATTTGCCCTGTGGTTCCTGATGGTATTCGGGCTGATTTTCGAGGTGCCACTCGCGATTACCCTCATGGCAAAACTCGGGTGGGTCGATGCGCCATTTCTGAAGCGATATCGAAAGTGGGCGTTTCTGGGGTCCTTCATTTTCGCCGCAATTCTCACCCCGACACCCGATCCCTTCAATCAATGTCTCATGGCCCTGCCGATGTATGTCTTCTA
>VFKF01000176.1 GCA_009885705.1 Nitrospira sp.
CGAAGAGGTGCATGTCGGATTTTTCGAGCAGGAGGTCCGTGCCATTCTCAGCCGTGGAGGACTTGCGGCAGAGGGTGCGCGGCAAGCGGCACAGGCCTGGAGACGGCGGTTGCCTCGCACGGTTGATCGCTACCTACACGATGAGAGTCTTGCGCCCTTTCGTGATGAATTGCGGCAGCATATTTTGGGCGTGATCGATGCGCGGTTTCTCGCATCTGGATTATTGGCATGGTCGCAGAAGCAGGAATCCTCTGTGGTGAAGCCGGTAGGGGAGGAGTCGGGTGCCTATTCTGTCTTCGAATCAAACGGGTAAGCGAGGTTCTTGTGATTCACGATTCGGAGTTCGGGCTTCCAAGCTCCTGACGTCTCGAATCGTCTCGTGCCAGGCAGTGCTCGCCGGTTCATGCGGCCTGTGAAGCCAGTCGTTTTTGCCGTTGACCTGCAATATCAAGCGCTGCGATGCGATAGCCTTCTGCCAGGGTAGGAAAGTTGAAAATATTCTCCACGAACGAATCGATTGTGGCTGCATGTTGCAGCGCGATCTGGCCCACATGAATCAGCTCTGTCGCCCCTTCTCCGATGATCTGAACCCCCAGTAGATATACTCCTGTCGGATCGGCCACCAGTTTCATCAAGCCGTTGGACATGCCTGAGATTTGACCTCGGGCAATTTCGTCGAAACGCGCCCGTCCTACCAGGACCTCTCGATAGCGCGCGCGCGCGGCTGCTTCGTCCAGTCCGATACTGGCCATCTCGGGGATCGTATAAATGCCCACCGGAATGTCGGATGAGCGTCCTTCGGGGAGACTCAAGGCGTGGCAGACGGCTCGCCGGCCCTGCTCCATAGCAGTAGAGGCCAGACCTGGGGGGCCGAGCAGGTCGCCGACCCCATAAATGTGGGGAAGGGCCGTTTGGCAATGTTCGTTGACGGCCAATGTTCCCTTTTCGTTGAGTGGCAACCCTGTGGCGCTCAGATTGAGATCTTCAAGGTTGGGTTGCCGCCCCATGGCCACAAGCATTTTATCGCTCGTCACGACTTGCCCGTCCTGGAGTGTCGTGACGACCTGAGAGATCCCATCCCAGCGGACGTCCTTGATGGTTTGCCCTGCGCAATAGCGGCCGCCCTGTTGTTCAAAGCTCTGCACAAACATCTTCACGAGTTCTGCGTCCAGAAACTGAAGCGGCCGTTCGGCCCGATCGATAATGGTTACCTGCACGCCAAGCGCGGCAAAGATCGATGCATATTCCGATGCCACGACACCTCCGCCGAGCACGGTAAGGGAGCGTGGCAAATAGATCATGGAGAGAATCGAGTCGCTGTCAAGAATATGTTCGTGGTCGATAGGAATCTCGACCGGTGCACGAGGCCTTGACCCGGTGGCAATGACGATCGTGTCGGCAGTGAAGAGTTGCTTCGCCCCGTCGACTGAGAGCATCTCGAGTAGGGTCGCGGAGCAAAACTTGACACGTCCATGAAAAAACGAGATGCCGTTGCGCGTGAGCTGTTTCTCCATATAGACGCCATGTGCCGTGACCACTTCATCCACACGGCGCATCAGTGAGGCAACGAGAATATTGGGTGGCACACGAACGTCCAAGGTGGACGAGGACCGTTTGGATCGGTCTAATTGCAGGGCGCTTTCGCGCAGCGTCTTGCTGGGGATCGTTCCACGGTAGACACAGCCACCGCCGACACCTGGCTCGCGTTCGATCACGGCCACACGTTTGCCTGCTTTCGCGCCTTGGATGGCCGCCTTCTGGCCTGCGGGACCACTTCCGATTACGATAATGTCAAAATGTGTTGCATCACTCATAGCGTCATCGAATCCACTAGGCTGAGAACCTTGTCCTTGAGACCGAGTAACGTGTCTACGTCGTTGGGATAGAGGTTGAGATCGGCAAATACGCTGTGGTCGCGTAGGGTGCTGTCATCGAAGGAATCGGGCACGAGTATATAGGTCGCCAGCCGGTCTGCTAGGAAGGTCATCATTGCTTCGTGCTTATGTGTGGGGGCCTGCTCATAGACCGCATAATAGGCGATGGCCTCGGCGACTTGGGAGGGCAAGGCCCATTCCGTGGCGATCAAAATGCCCACACGGGAATGGTACCCGTCGAGGAAGGCGAGGATCGCATTGGGCTCAAGGCGCACATGCAGCTCCGTGGCAATCGTCGTGACAGTCTTGAGGACGACCGATTTCCCGACAGTATGCAGGAGCCCGCAGAGGTAGGCGCTTTCCACATTATAGCGGCGGAGGCGTGCGATTTCTTTGGCATAGGCCCCGCTCGCTAACGCGTGACGCCACAGCTGTTTGATATCCGCTTCATGGCCTGGAATCTTGACGGCAGCGCTTTTGAGTGAAATCGTGACGGCGATCTCCGACAGTTGGTTCACCCCGAGCATCGCGACGGCATGCTGGAGCGACATAATCGGAGTTCTGGGCATATAGGCTGGAGAATTGGCGATTTTCAGCACATGGGCCGCCAAGGCCTGATCCTGGTGGATGAGGGTGGAGAGACGCGCCGCATCTGCCGATGGATCATTGGCCAAGGCCATGACCCGACCTGCGACCTGCGGAAGCACCGGCAGCTCGATTTTGTCCTTATCGATCCGTTCGATTAAGGCCTGTTCGACCTGTTCCGGCATATCGATATTCGTCGATCGGTCGATTTCAGTCGTCATGCTGTCGGTGGTCCTTGAGAGCGGTTTGTGGCCACTGTGTGTTGGTACAGTCTCTTGTCGGCAGAAAGATGTGGAACTTTAATTTCCTGGTCCGCATCGCGAGGGGGATTTATGGACAGTGGGGACCATCCCGCCGTGAACGCGTCTGTTTCCCAGGGGCGTTCTATCTGCAAGGGCCTGATTGCTGTGTGTATTGCGGAAGAATTCGCCTGCGTATCAATGCGAGCCGAGAACTGGGTGCAATACGTAAGTCGACAGCTGTCGGTCTGTACGGACAGAATCGCTAGCCTAACTAACATCTATGTCAGTTCGGCTAGAGCCGATTAGCATCATTGCTATAGATGGTAAAGGGATCTATGATTCCTGAGCAATGACGCGGTAGTCGGACTGTGAGGCTCACCGGTGTATCGGCAACCTTTCTTGCTCTCTTCTTCTCACCTAGAGTGTAGTCGCGTCTTTTCCGCTTGCCCCGTTCGAGATATTTCATCGATTTTTATGCATATAACGCTGGGCGTAGGGAGAACGGCTGTGGCTGGCGTTGTTCTCCGTCTGCTCAATAACCTGTACAAAGGGGGGCATAGTGATTAACTCGACTACAATCCCAGTCAAAGTGTTGATCGTGGACGATCACGAAGTCGTTCGAGTGGGATT
This sequence comes from Nitrospira sp., assembly GCA_009885705.1. Lineage (GTDB taxonomy): Bacteria > Nitrospirota > Nitrospiria > Nitrospirales > Nitrospiraceae > Palsa-1315. Next base: position 3,332 of record VFKF01000176.1, read on the forward strand.
GCAGACGGTACTGAGCCGGCAGGGCAGTATCCACCTCGTTGGCGAAGCCGCTACGGCCGAGGACGCGATTCGTGAATCCTGCGACCTCAAGCCGGACGTGGTGCTCATGGATGTTCGCCTGTCCGGGGGGAGTGGAGTGGATGCCTGTCGAGCGATTCGCAGTTCCTGCCCCAATACACGAGTGCTGTTTCTGACGTCTTACCAGGACGATGAGGCGGTGCTCGCCGCAGTCATCGGGGGCGCACATGGTTATCTGTTGAAGCAAGTGAATGTGGATGCATTATTGCGCGCGATCCATGCCGTCGCCCAGGGCCAGTCAATCCTCGATCCGGCCATAACACAGCCGCTCTTGACCCGTATGCGGTCGCAACGAGAGGAGGCCTCCGAACCACTGGCAACACTCTCCTCTCAACAGCAGCGTGTCCTTGCGCTCGTGGCAGAGGGAAAAACGAATAAAGAGATTGGCTCATCGCTCGAATTGAGCGATAAGACGGTCAAGAACTATATCCGGTTCATTTTCCAGAAGCTCAAAGTGACCCGTCGTGCTCAAGCGGCTGCCTTTTTTATTCGGGATTCTCACCCGGAGAAGCAGGTCGGCCTCCATGCTCCGTTGATGATGGAGAAAATCCACTGACATCGTGCGCATGCGTCGAATCGGTTCGGCTGAACCGCTCACGGTCGTGGCCTTCTGCGAATTTCTACGTCCCCTTCTCACGAAGCCGATTCTTTCTCGTGATTGACATCCCCTTTCTCAGATACGTCCCTTCTCTTTAGCTGTAGGCATTGTATTGTTGCTGCGCATGAGTCGCAGGGTTCTCATTCTTGTTGCCGTAGCCTGGCCAGATATCACGCAGGTCGTCAATTCTGACAATCGGCAGAGCACGATGCCCATTTCAATAGAGCCAGGCAGTCTTTGCCTGGTAGTGAATGGCTCTATTGCGGTAGAGCTCAGGGCCGTGTGGTCTCATTGTTTGGTATGCATAGCTCTACCTGGCTAGGTGCATAATGCGTTCAGCGTATGAGCTATTAGGCACTTTCCGTTATAGGAATCTCATCTACGCTTAGTATCGATGCGCTTCTTGTATGACATGACAACTCAGCTCGGCAGAAAATGCCCATGCAGATCCCGCATGCAGCGGTTGTGCGGACGTTGTGAGATCGGTACGAAAACATGCCATCGCCATCATCTGTCATTATCTTTCATGAGGAGTACACTATGAGTTTGCTGTCTATACTTGTGGTTGAAGACGATGAAGGGGTGCAGAGCTTGCTTCGCAGGCTCTTGACGCAAGAGGGCCATCAGGTCACGGTGGTCGGGAACGGACAGGATGCGATTCGAGTCGCCCAAGAGATTCCCGTTCATGTGCTGCTGACAGATCTGAAGCTGCCCGATATCGATGGCCTGGCCGTCCTGGAGCGTATTCTGCAGATCGATCCGAAGGTGATCGGTATCGTGATGACCGGCTACGGCTCGATCGACGGTGCGGTGAAGGCGATGAAGGTCGGCGCATTCGATTTCCTCACAAAGCCATTCGAGAATGAATCGGTGATTGCCGTCATCAATAAAGCGTCAGAGGCGCATCGTCGTGGCCTGGATACTCGTGGTTCACGGAAATCTGCGCGTGTTCCGTATCGGGCCGAGCAGTTGGTCGGTACCAGTGAGCCGATCAAGCGCGTCCTGGATTTCGTCTCGAAGGTGGCGGACCATGACAGCACGGTGTTGATTCAAGGGGAGAGTGGAACCGGTAAGGAGTTGGTCGCGCGGATGTTGCATTTTAACAGTATCCGGAAAGACCGCCCGTTCGTGCCCGTTAATTGCGGAGCCATCCCCGAAAATCTGCTGGAATCCGAGTTGTTCGGCCATGAGAAGGGAGCCTTTACCGGCGCCGCCCACACGCGGATCGGTCGATTTGAATTGGCGCATGGCGGGACCATCTTTCTCGACGAAATCGGTGAGTTAAGCCTCGGGTTACAAGTGAAGTTGCTTCGCGTCTTGCAAGAGCGTTCCTTTGAGCGGGTGGGTGGCACGAAAACCATCGACGTGGATGTCCGTGTCGTGGCTGCCACAAATCAAGATTTGGAGCAGGCCGTCGAGCAAAAACGTTTCCGGCAGGACCTGTATTACCGTCTCAATGTGATTCCCATCACGACGCCTTCGCTGAAGGAGCGACGAAGCGACATCCCGCAGTTGGTCAATCATTTTATGGAGCGGTTGAATCGTACCAAGCAGACAGCCATTACCGGCTGCTCCACGGAGGCGATGACCTGTTTGATGGGACATCACTGGCCGGGAAATATCCGTGAGTTGGAAAACATGATTGAGAGGTTGGTGGTCCTGAAACAATCGGGAACTATCGAGGTCTCCGATCTTCCCGAGCGTGTCTTCCCAAGACCGGCGCCGTCGGATCAGGTTGAGGAG
>VFKF01000194.1 GCA_009885705.1 Nitrospira sp.
TGGCCAACCCCGCACTCTACAAAAATGAATCCACCAAGTGGAGTGCGCTGCAGATCGAGTATGACGGCTGGAAGAAGGATCTTGTGCGGCTCACGGCCAAGTGGGAAACACTCTCAGCTGAACTGGAAGACGTGAAGCAGAAACTGACAGCGTTCGCGTAGCTGACTAACGAGCGGGGCGGGCGAGACTAGTGGGAAAAGCGAGACAGGTGAAAATGAAACTCGCGCGTCGCGCATTGAGTTAGACCGAGGATCGAACAGTTTCTTCGAGGTAATAGTACGACCAACGATTCTTCTCTTTCGTCACCAGCTCGTCCCAGACGACCCCGATCAAAAACCCCTTCTCCCACGGCTTCACCCAGACAACTTTCCCGTCGAGACGCTCCATCTGTTCCGCACGGTCTGAATCGAGAAACGCCAACGACACCATGACGGGCTGGGCCACCGCCAAGGTCTCTTTCGTGTGCAGGCCCGCGCCAACTTTGTTGACGTTATCCAACACAGCCGTAATCGCCTTCGATCCACTCTTCGGCGAAATTAATGCGGAGCCGACCAATGTTGCCCGAACAAGCTTACGCCGTTCGTTCGTCGCGGCGATGGATGCAGCTGATTTCGGACTCTGTCGTTTCATGGGCCTAAGTATAACCGATTAGAAATCTTTGTCCACCACTCTGCTACCCCCTATTTATGCGTCTTTCGGCCGGTAGTACCGGCGCCCCTTGAGCGAGTCAGGGAGGTGATCCTGCACCTTGGCCTGCGGATCGTCGTGGACATAGCGATAACCTTTCCCGTACCCGAGCCCCTTCATCATCGAAGTCACGGCATTCCGCAAATGGAGCGGAACCCCTAGATTTCCATGGGCTTTTGCATCTTCTATCGCCTCAAGCAGTCCGACATAGGAGGCATTATCTTTTAGCCTGGTGGCGAGATAGGTCGTCCCCTGGGCCAAGTTGATCTGTGCCTCTGGGAGCCCCACAAACTCCACGGCCTGGGCAACCGCGTTGGCCACAACCAGCCCAGTTGGATCGGCATTCCCTACGTCTTCGGAGGCAAAAATGACCAAGCGGCGGGCGATAAACTTCGGGTCCTCCCCCCCCTCTAACATCCTGGCGAGCCAATAGAGCGCGCCGTCCGGATCGGAATCTCGCAGGCTCTTAATGTAGGCAGAGATGACGTTGTAATGTTCTTCCCCGGACTTGTCGTACCGGATCGATTTCTTCATCAACGCGGCTTCCAACGCCGCTCCATCGATCACGCGCATCCCGTCAGGCCTAGCCGGCTGCTGTCTGACGACAAAATCCAGCGCCGTCAGGAGCGCCCTGGCATCGCCGTTCCCATAGGCAATTAATCGCTGCCTGGCCTCTGGCGAGATGCGAGCATTCCACTTTCCCAGCCCGATCTCAGGATCTGTGATGGCCCGATCCAGAATCTGCCCCAAGGCCTCATCCGACAGTGGCTTGAGCACAATAAGAAGGGAACGAGACAGCAGCGGCGAGATCACTTCGAAGGAGGGATTCTCCGTCGTCGCGCCGACCAAGATGATCGTCCCCCGTTCGACATGGGGGAGAAAGGCATCCTGTTGCGCCTTGTTGAA
>VFKF01000106.1 GCA_009885705.1 Nitrospira sp.
CCTGGCAGACCGCCATGGTAATCGGATCGCGGTGAGGCACGAGCAAATCGGTCCCATACGCTGCCGTGCGTTTGGCCACACGCCCGAGGATGACTGCCGCGGCAATGGTGGAGGGATCGCTCATGTCGTGGGCGCCGGTCAAGTAGAGGATCGGCTTGCCCAACTCGGTCGCGCGGCCGATGGCCTCATCTACGGCATCGAGGCCGGGAATGCGCCGGAGAAAGATCTCCCGCTTTCTGGCCGTACTGATCGCATAGAACACGATGCCACCGAACAATAGCGCCAGAAGCAAATTATTGATCTGATTCCAGTTCATCCAGTTCGGCTGCGACGCCGCCTGTACCGGCAGGGCGATGCCACGGTCGTCACTCAGGACCGCAGCCACGGTGACGCTATAGACGACTCCGTCCTTCAGTTCGACGCCCCGCCCATTCCTCAGCGTAAACTGGTGCTGGTCTCCAGTCGTGGGCCTGGTCCACCAGGGCCACTTGGATTCACGGACATAATGCTGGTTCGCAGGGAACTCTGCCACGACTTTCATGGCAGCAGGATCCACCACCGTCGCTCCCTCGCTGAGGAGGACCTGATACCTGGTCGCGGCACTATCGTAGGGAGCCGGTGCCCAAAGCACCGTCAGACTACCGCCGCCATCGCTGGGGGTATCGAAGACACGAACGTCTTGCGGAGGCGAGAGGGTTTTCTTCGTCTGGTCGTCGGCTTGTGCAAACACCGGCAACCACAGAATAACCACGAATAGGAGCACAGATACCAACCATGAGGCGGGATGCTCAAAACGGCTGTCCAGCAAGGCCGCAGGCGAGTCGAGAACGAAGCTGGCAGACGTTTTCAGCATCCCCCTAGATCCCCTCAATCAATTCGATGTTCGTTCGCGGAATCATAGCCCTGCTGCCGTCTGGAAAACGGACTTCCATCACGCGCACCTCGCTCTCGGTCGGAATCTTTTGGAGTTCGGATGGCAGACTCGCCACTTCGCCGATCTTCCCGAATAGGGGATCTCGAATGACGCGTACCTGGTCGCCGATCCTGATACCTTCTCGTTCCGGAAGGGTTGCCACACCATGCGCGATCGATCCGCCGACTTTGGGAATAATGATCTCCGGTCGAATGACGCCGGCACGAATTTGCGTCGCGCCTGAAATCGAAGCCTGTTGGCCAACATGGGCGGAGAGCAGATTGAAGGTCTTGCCTGCCATAGGAATGGTGCCGAACCCTTCTGTGAGGATCAGGGTAAATCCGACCTGTTCCGTGCCTGTGATGGCCACGCCAAGGTCGTAGCCCAGAAGTGCGCGCAAATCCTTATCATGGATGCCGCCAATAACCAACCCTGCAACCCCCACCTCTTTCGCGCGAGTCAGTGCCTCCGACGAGATGAAGGAGCCTCCCACGACGACCTTGCCCTTCATAGCCGGCGTCAGGTGACGAGGCGTGAGCACTTCGTCAGGCGACGTCACGGCAATCACGATCTCGCCCCTGGTTTCACCACCGATGCCAAAGATGCCCTGCACCAGGCTGCAATTCGTCTCGACCACGACGCCCTGCATGGGAATCACCTCGACAATGAGCCCATCCACATAGCCGAGCAATTCCAAGACGCGCGGCGGTTCTCGCAGTAATACCTGGCCTGTGACCGTGGATAGGGATTCCACGACACCAGTGATCGGTGAGAGCACTTCCGTCTTGAACCACTTGATGAGGGGTTTATTCTCGGCAAGGACCTCGTCTTTGGTCACGGAGTCGCCCGCCTTCTTGATCAAATACTCATGGATCTCATCCGGCGCTACACCCAACTGATTGGCGAGGTTCAGGGGATAGACCTTCCCCGGCAATTCCGCACGAGCGACCGGCTGATTCGCACCCACCCTCTCCCCCGCTGTGACCAGCACAGTGCCCGGCAACGACAACAGCCGTCGACG
>VFKF01000316.1 GCA_009885705.1 Nitrospira sp.
GGGGCGCCATCAACAACTTCGCCTTCGCCCTGCCGCTCGCCGTACTGCTGATCTATCTCGTGATGGTCGGACTCTTCCGCTCCCTGGTCGATCCCTTGATCATCCTGGTGGCGGTGCCCCTGGGCTGGATCGGCACGGTGCTGTTACTGCTGCTGACCGACACGTCGGTCAACGTCGAATCCATGATCGGCACCCTCATGATGATGGGTATCGTGGTCTCCAACAGTATTCTCCTGGTCGACTCGGCCAACCGTCGGGTGCGCGCCGGCGCCACCGCGGAGGACGCCGTGTTCCAGGCCGGCACCAGCCGCATTCGCCCGATTGTGATGACGGCCCTCGCGACGATCCTCGGCCTGCTGCCGCTGGCGCTGGGCTTCGGCGAAGGGAACGAGACGATGGTGCCTCTGGCCCGCGCGGTCGTCGGAGGCCTCGCCGTTTCCACCGTCATGACGCTGCTCGTGGTGCCGGTGATGCATGTGCTGGTCTTGGGACGACGTGTGCATATCCATGAATTGCCAACGACCCCGCCCGCTTCTGCTGAGGAGATCTAGGACCATGTCGAACCGTTCAGTCTGCATCGTCATCGCCCTGCTGCTGGTCCTGACCGGCTGTGATAAAGAGGAGCCTGCGAAGAAAGCCGCATCCGAGGCTGCCACACCAGCCGGTTCCAGCCAGGACCAAACCGAAGCCGTGGCGCAAGGCGACAACCAGCCGGTGGATGTGCAGGTCACGAAACCGACCAGACGCCTGCTGGTCTATAGCGTCACCTTGCCGGCGAACGTCTCGCCACGGTATCAAACCACGCTCTACGCGAAGGTGTCGGGCTATTTGAAATGGATCGGGCCGGACAAGGGCGATGCGGTCAAGAAAGATCAAATCCTCGCGATCATCGATGCGCCGGAAGTCGAGGAGCAGTACCACCAGGCCCAGTCCGACTACCACATCAAACGACTGACGTCGGAACGGCTGGCCAAGGTCTGGAAGGAATCGCCGGACGTGATCGCCAAGCAGGATGTCGATGTCGCGGAGGCAGCGACCCAAAGTGCCAAACATCTGGTGGATCAGCGGATGGCGTTGCGCGATTACACGAAAGTTCGCGCGCCCTATGCCGGCATCATTACAGCCCGCTTTGCCGATCCCGGCGCCTTAATCCAGGTCGCCACGGCCTCATCGGCCGGAGCCATTCCGCTCTTCACCATCATGGATCTCGATACGGTGCGCGTCTATACGAA
>VFKF01000421.1 GCA_009885705.1 Nitrospira sp.
CTTCGGTCTGGCTCAGGAGGTCAAACTGTCCGCCTGCGACCCGCTGAATTTGGCCGGCGTGATTCTCCCGGGACCGAGGATCCCGGCTGTCCCGACGAACATGCTGGTGTTCAAAGACGGGACGATCGTGAGAACGGTCATCGGCCGGGGAGGCGAAGACCGATCGATTGGCCTCGCGCAGGTCCTGCGCGAGGCCGATGTGCGCAGAGCGAGGGTTATTTCACGGCTGGCGCAGGGGCGCCGGCACAGAGCACGTTCCATTGCGTGGCCAGATTCGCACTTCCCCCGCCCCATCCCAAAAAAGTTCCCGTATGGTCGACGTCAGCTCCTGACCCTTCCCATTTCAGGTCTTTCGCGTCACCCTTGACGCGGAATCGAGGCAGGCCCTTGCCCGCGCCGTCTTCCCAGATGCCGACGTAGCTGTAGGTCCCGCCATCGATGGCGGCCAGCCGACCGGCGAGACAATCCGCGCTGGCGCGATAGAGCGGACGAAAGCCGATCCATCCCGACTGAACCTGCTCTTTCGGGCAGTACTTGTCGCGCGGCTTGTACGTCATGCACCATTTCGCCGCATCGTCGGGAGAGATTTTGGCTTCAGCCGTCGCTGCGGCTGTGCCGATTCCTGATTTGGTCGTGACTTGTGGATTCAGACATTTGGGGAGATTGCAGATTGGCAGGTATTCGGGATTCCCACTCGATACCGGAGGAACGGAGATGAGGAAGAGGCCTAGAAAGATTGAGGCGCAGAGCCAGGCGATATTGAGGATGGATGAGCGTCTGAGTTGTTGCATGGGCCTCCCTGCCGATAGAAGGTGGGGTGCGAGGTGGGGACCACTGTAATCGCCGCCTATTTCCCTGTCAACAGAATCGACAGGCTAGGCGGGAATAGCGAGCAGGGGGCAGCGTGCCCCACGGACCACCCGCTCGGTGGTGCTGCCACGAAGCAGGTCGAACAGGCTGTTGTGGCCTTCCGTCATCATCACGATCAGGTCTACGTCGAATTCCGCTCCAGCCGCCAGGATCCATTCGACCGGATCGCCTTTGGCGGCGAGGATCTCCCAGGACCAGCCTGGGCGCTCGGGTTTGGTGAATTTCGGGAGATCGGCTTCTTTCCCAAGATGCACCAGTTCGAATAAGACATGCTCGCTGCCCAACGCACTCGCCAGCTCTGCGGCAAGATCGATGGCCGGTTGCGGGTTTGGCGTATGGACGATGGGGATCAACACGCGGGTAAGGTTGATCTTGCCCGTTTCCGTTGAGACGAACCCTTCGACGCCGGTCGGGACAAAGAGCGTTTTGGTGTGAGTCTTGCGCGATAGGGGTTCAGCCACGGCTTTGTGTGTGAGTCGAGCGAAGCCTTCGTGTTGGTGTGTCGACAGCACTAACAGATCGGTGGGGTGGGCCACCAATTGCTGGAGAATGGCGTCCGTGGCATGGTCTGCGATGGCGCGGACTCGTTTGATCTGGATCCCCAAATTCACGACATCTTCTTTCGTGCAGCCTTCCTGCAAGATTCCCCATCGAGCAAGGAGTGGTCGAATACGAGGGAAATCCTCGAAGTCCTTTCGGCCGACCGTGGGGTCGACATGCATCATCGTCAGCTCGCCCTGCACGAGGCAGGTGAGTTTGAGGGCATGGGCGAATGCCGCTGAGTCTTCGGCTGAGAAATCCGTGGGATTAAAAATTTGTCGAAATGGGAGCATCGGCCGAGTCTTCCTTGTTCAATGTTTAGCGAGCCAGCATCCGTACCTGTTGGACCTGGGTGTCTCGATCGGATGTGGTGAGCGCCTCGAAGTTCGTCTGGGCTTTGCGGTGAAAGGCGGCCTGCTGGTCGTCCGGTAATCCCAGAAGGGCGCCAAGCGATGTCACATATTCCCCCCGCCCTCGTGCCAGATCCTGCTCCACATTGGCCTCGTTCAGGGCCAGAAAGGCCGTGAGTTTATGTTCGGGATGCAGGAGCCCGTCTTCATTCCACCAGGTGCGGCCGGACGTCGTCCCGGTCACATTGGAGGTGGTATCGGTCGTTTCCTTGACGGTGGCTTTGAGCGTACAGCCGGATACCAACAGCAGCAGTACCGGAAATAGGGCCCAAACAGTACGTTGTGTCATCACGGTCCCTCCTCTATGGGGCATGGAGTCGATAGTCTTATCGCGGATCGTATTCGTTATATATAGCACAAGAGCGCTGGCGTACTAAAGTTCAACCTAGTGGGCGCCGATAGGAGAAGTACGCGGCAAGTCGCACCTATTGTAACGAATCGAGGAGTGGCATCATGTCGATCCAAGCGCTGACCCAAGTCGATCCCAACCAGTTCTTCAACCTGTCGTC
>VFKF01000464.1 GCA_009885705.1 Nitrospira sp.
TACTCGATGAGCTGATTGCCTATCTTAAAACCACTGCCGGCGATCGGCAGATTCGCATCGAAGGCCATGCGGATAACCGGGAAATCGGCCCCTCGCTCAAGTCGCTGTACCAGACGAATTGGGACCTGTCGAAAGCTCGGGCCAGTATCGTCCTTCGCTACTTGACCGAAAAGGGTGGCATCGATTCGGCGAAACTCTCGTCGGTCGGCTACGGGGATACCAAGCCGCTGGCCAGCAATGCCACGGAACCGGGCAGACAGAAAAATCGCCGTGTGGATATCGTGCTCTATTCATCCGATTCAGTGAAAGGCCCGTCTGCAACATCGACAAAGCCCCTCGAAACTGGTGAAAACGGCTACAACATGTCCCGCCTCAGTTCGGCAGAAGACGGAACTCCGATCTCTCCAATGGATTCCACGATTCCAGCGGCGTCAACAGATCCTTCTCTGGCAACCCCCTCATCTGTCCCTGCAGATCCTGCAATGGAAACCATTCCGGCATCGGCTGACCAGGGCAAGGCAGATCAGGCCCCTGCTGCTCCAGCCACGCCACAACAATAGATTCGCAGAAAGATACGAGAGGGTTGACGTTGAATCGTCAACCCTCTCCTGCATTCCCCCCACAGCTTACCGTCTCTCTCGTTGTTCCCGCTTTTCCACTGCTGCTACAATGCCGCATGATTTCAAGAGAGGCACCCCCTGCACCCATAGGGCCTGAGACCCTTTTCGCAGATGTCATTGTGCCTCGGCATCTGGCAGGTCCCTTCACCTACCGCGTGCCATTGTCACTCCGTCCCACATTGCGCGTTGGGCACCTTGTACTTGTCCCCTTCGGACAATCGATGCTCCAAGGGGCGGTGATCGCCCTCTTCCCTGCTCTGCCCTATAATCTCGATCAGGCACGCCTCAAGGACATTCACTCGTTGCTCCCGGCGGGAGCCGCAACAGATGTATCCTCAAACCTGTTTGAACTCTCGCGGCAGATAGCCGAACAGTATGTCGCACCATGGGGACAATGCCTCAGGCTGGTGCTGCCACCGGCGCCCAAACCCCAAGCGAAGATCAGCTACTACGAATTAACTGAGCGAGGGAGGGCTGCTCATGTGGCCCGCGAACCCTGCTCGGCAAAGGAACGGGCATTGCTCACGAAGTTGGGGAAACAATCGATCACACTTCGGCGGCCATCCCGCAGTCCTGTGACAGCTGATCTCTTACAAGATTTCACGGCTCGCGGATGGGTAGTGGAAAGCCAACGGCTGCCATCTGCTTCTGCGGCACCTCTCACCCAACTTTCCATTCAAGCAGAGCAAGCCTCTTCCAACATCGCCGGGCCACTGCTCCCTGACCCGATCATGCCTTGGGCCGCGCCGTTGTTCCAAGCGCTAAAAAGCCAAAAAACTTCTCGGGTTCTAGTCCAGGCTCCCTGGACCGATCGATTACGCGTACTGCAGCAAACCGTTCGCCTCGTAGTCGACCGTAGACAGACGGTCCTCATCCTCGTAGGTGAAGCAGAACGGGCCCAATGGATTGCAAACTTGATTCGTGATGACGGGAAGGGCATCTCCCCGGTCTGTGTCCATAGCGGCCTTTCAGACCAAGCCAAAGCCGCGCTGTGGGACCAGATTCAGCGGAAGGTCGTTCGAGTCATCGTGGGAACCCGTTCAGCTATCTTTCTCCCATTGACCGCCATCGGAGCGATCTGGGTCGAGGGAGAAGAAGATGCGGCATTTAAAGAGGAACAGGAGCCACATTATCATGCCCGGGACGTGGCCTGGCTGAGAGCACAGACTGAGCAGGCCTTGTTGGTCCTGAGCTCTGCCCATCCCAGCCTTGAGACCAGAGCAGCAGTGGAACAACGAGGCATCGCGATTCGCAAGCTTCTACCGCCTGATGCGAGACCGAACCTGCAGATCGTTGATTTACGCGATCACGGCTACGGCACAGTGCTCAGCCAGCCGCTCATTCGAGCGATCGAGCAGACCATCGGTCGCAAAGCCGGCGTTCTACTATTTCTAAACCGGAAGGGTTATGCCGGCGCCATTGTCTGTCGTGACTGTGGCCAAGTTCCCCGCTGCCCTACCTGTCGTGTCGCCCTGATGTATTCCCGGCAGGCCGGCCGCCTGCACTGCTCCTACTGCGGAGCCGTAGCACCCATCCCCGAGACCTGCGGCACCTGCTCCGGCCCTCGCATGCAGTCGATCGGGGAGGGTACGGAACGGGTGGAAGAGGATGCGAAGCGACTATTTCCCCGTGCGACCGTGCTTCGGCTCGACGGAGATACCATGAAAAGACCGGCTCAAGCCGAGGCCCTCTGGCGGAGAGTCGAACAAGGAGAATGGGACATTATCGTCGGAACACAATTGCTGCTACGGCACGGACCTCTTCCAACCATGGGCCTCGTGGGAATTGTGCAGGCAGACGCAGGACTCAGTGTGCCGGATTTTCGATCCGCCGAGCGCACCTACCATACCCTCCTCGATGCGGTCAGCCTCGCCGCCTCAGCAAGGGCTGGCGGCCAGGTTATCGTACAGACTGCTCTCTCCTCTCATCATGCGATTCAGGCGGTGGTCCAGAACGACGAGTCCGTCTTTGTATCAGAGGAGCTGTCCCATCGGACGGCATTGGGCTATCCGCCGGCGGTCTATCTCATTGCCCTCCTCGTATCGGGGACTGACGAGAAAATAGTGCGGGACGCGGCCACAACATGGGTGACCCGACTCACTGCCTGCGCGTCGCCCTCCGTGGTTGGACAAAGAGCCACAGCCAAGACCCATTCAACGGCTCAACCGATTGGCCGTCCAGACCGTCTTACAGTACTGGGGCCAGTTCCCTCTGCGGTGGCGAAACTCCGGGGACGGTATCGCTGGCAGATACTGGTGAAGTCGCTGGAACGGGAAGTGGGACTCGACGCGGTACGGACCACGGTTAAGGAATTGGAACGGTCGTATCAGCGACGGGCGATCAAGTTCGACGTCGACGTCGATCCGATCGAGATGAGCTAGGTGTGATCTTGTTCTGCTGAGGCGGCTCTACGTGCGGCACAGCTGAATCGCTGAGGGGCACATCCGGTGATGAGACGACGAGGGGTTGACCGATTCGTTTGAACAGCCCATAGGAAAAGGTGATCCAAAAGATTGCCGAAAAGAGGCCCGTCAGCACAGCCGAGAGGATCGTTCCCATCTGATCGTCGGTCGGCTCTGTCGTGACCGACCGGACCTGAACCATCGTGACGATGGGCCAGGCCAGGCTCTCCAGACCAATCAAGAGGGTCGTCCAAGCCCAGACCAGTCCAATGGTCCTCCCCTGCCAGAACAGAAACCCTGCGACGCCTCCTGCGACGAGAAGGATTCCCCAGAACGAGAACGAGTCCCACGCCAGCCAGGCGCCAGCTGCCACAACAAGACTGCCCAGCAAGGCATTGAATTGAGGGCTCCACCATGTCGTGACCATATTCGTTGCTGTCCTCCCTGAATGATGCGCGAGGCAGTGTGAATTCTGACGGCGTGGTTGTCAATGTGGCGAGTCGGAAGACGGGAACGACTGAGGGCTATGCCTGCAATTCTTCCTGGATCGTCTCGATGAGGGTTTTCATCTCAAAGGGCTTCTGAAGGGCACGGTGGGCGCCGAGCATTTTGGCGACGTCGAGAAAGTTGAGAATACCAATCATGTCACTCCCGCCGGTGATCGCGATGACTTTCACCTTTGGAAATTCCCGCCGCAACGTGGCGGTGGTCTCCAGCCCATCCTGATCGGGCATCAAAATATCCATCACGACCACGTCGGCAGGGGCCAGCCGATATTGCTGGATCGCTTCCTTCCCGTCACGCGCTTCCGTGACATGGAACCCGGCCTGCTCCAATGTTTCACGGATTAATTGACGGATTTGGTCTTCGTCATCGACGACAAGAATAGATGGCATCGCACTCCTCGACTTCGGTGAATGACTCCAACCTCGGTTCACCTCACGCACTGTCTTCCAGAGAGGACCGCCTGACTTTATCATCTCCCTGATGGGCGGGCAAACAAACAATGTATCCCGACAGGACGCAAAGGCTCGGCTAGAGCCGTTTAGCTCTGACCGGCCCCAAAACCCGTCGTCAGACCTGACGCTTGACGAAGAAGGTGGCAGCTTGAGCGCGCCGTGAGATATGGAGTTTTTGGAACATGTTGGCGAGATAGTTCTTCACCGTCTTGTCGCTGAGTTGCATCGTGGTGGCGATTTCCTTGTTGGTCAATCCTTCCGCTACCAATGCCAGGACGCGTTCTTCTTGAGGAGAAAGCGATTGCCCTTGCACCGGGCCATTCTGCTCGGGCCAGGCCTTAATCCAATTCAGTGCCCGTTGGGTCAGCGTGGGATTCAGAATCGATTGTCCGCTGAACACGGTACGAATCGATCGAACCAACAAGCTGGAGTCGATGTCCTTGAGCACGTATCCCTGTGCGCCGGCCAATACCGCCGCCAGCACGGACTCCTCGTCCGCATACGACGTGAGAAAGATGATACGTGTCGTCGGATAGCTGGCGAGAATCGCACGGCAGGCGTCGACGCCGGATCCATCGGGAAGCCGCACGTCCATCAAGACGATGTCCGGTCTCAGTCGCTTCACAGTCCGGACCGCGGCGGCTTTGGTGCCTGCCTCCCCGACAACGATAATGCCGTGATTGTTGTGCAGAACGGTTCGCAGGCCGACACGGACCACCTCGTGATCGTCGACCAGGAGCAGGCGAATCGGCTTGGCCTTAACGGCAGGCAAGGGCGGCCTCCTTCGGCAAGTCGAGCACGACACGTGTCCCCTCATTCGTTTTTGACAAGACGGTCAATCGCCCTCCGATCTTCTGCGCACGGGCAGCCATGTTGGCCAATCCATGCCCGACCCCCTTGGAGATGGCTGAGTCAAAGCCGCAGCCGTTGTCGCGCACGCTCAAGCGAACCCCCTGTTTCAGCAACTTGAGCGACACCGTGGCCTCTTGTGCATAGCCGTGCCGGATGCAATTGCTCACCGCCTCTTGAATGACGAGAAGCAGGTGTAACGACTGCTCGGCGGAGAGGGTCTGCGCGGCACGATCCTCGATCTTGAGGCGCACATGCGTAGGGTGATGCTTCGTTAA
>VFKF01000473.1 GCA_009885705.1 Nitrospira sp.
AAGGAAATCCGAGTGATTGTGGCGGGAGAACACCGGGCGTTTGTGACGGAGTTGCTGGACCGGGTCAACGCGACCGGCTACACGATCATCGGCAATGTGTCGGGCAAAGGACATAGTGGCGTGCGGGAAGCCCATTTCATGTTCAGCGAGCAGGAGAGCCTCGAGATCATCATGACGGTCGTTCCGGAAGAAAAGGTGGAGCCTATCCTGGCAGGACTGCGGCCGCTATTCGATCGGCATTCCGGAGTCATGTTCGTGACCGACGTGGCGGTCAGCCGGCAGGAGTATTTCGGGAAGACCCCGAAAAAGTAGCGCACCGGGCAGGAACAGGCCTGACCAGGCTCCGAAAACAGGCTGGAAGGACTGACTTGGCCGGTCAGCGCCGCCCTTGTCTTCCGGAACCTGTTTGTCTAAAATGAGCCCCCTCACGCCGGTGAAGAGGAGTATGGGATGAAGGGTTTACGGTTCGAGCGGATCGGGACAAATCGTTACTACAATGTGGTATTCCACATGGGGAGCAGTTACATCCCCGTCAGTGACGAGACCGTGGAAGAACTCAAGGCCCAAAGCCTCCTCCCCGTCGAACGGTTCCTCGACCTCTTGGTCGACCGCGTGGGCTACTCCTCCTATCTCAAACATCAAATCCGCACAGAGCTCAAATCTTCCGGCGATCCGGTGACGCAGATCACGGTTCTTCAGGGCGCCATCCGCGAACTCTAGTCGGCAGCTGAAAACTCCCTCCAGCTTCGTTCTCGTGCGCGTGCCTCCCTGCGACGTACCGCAAGGGTACGCCTCAGTCGTCCCGCTTCCTGCGGCCTTGCTGGTGGAAATTTTGAGCCGCCTCCGAAATTTCAAAAACCATTCACCGTTGAATTCACCTGCGCATTATTTCGCTCGCGCCTTCGACAGACCCTTCTGTCTCCCTTTGAGCGCATTGAGTCGTCGATCCGTCACTCGAACACCTTTGATGGTTCGTCTAAGAGCACGCGCGCCCGCCAGCACAGCATTCGCATCGACCGGTACCGCGTGCGGCAACTGTTTATACGTGGTAACGCTTTCCTCTTTCACTAAGTGGACCTGGAGTCGATACCCCAGCGCCGAGGCATACCGCTTCAAAGTTCCAATGGAAGGTGAATGTTTCCCCATCGCCGTTTCCAAACGAGCTACCGCAGATTGCGTAGTTCCAATTCTGGCGGCGAGTTCAGATTGAGTGAGCCCTGCCTCGGCTCGCGCCTTCAATATCTCGTCGAGAATCTCGAACTCCTCTTCGAGCCCTTCGTATTCGCGACGCACGTCAGGACGAACGAGTGCCCGGGCCTTAAAGTCCTTAAGAGTGTTTCTCATCTTTCACCTCTTTCATTCGATTCCGTGCGATCTTCAGTTCGTTCGGAGGAGTCTTCTCGGATTTCTTGATGAATTGATGAAGCATGACCACCCTCCGGCCAACCAGCGTACAGTAGAATACTCGGGCAATACCTTCAGCGGCCTTAAGTCTAAGCTCAAACAGCCCCTCGCCCATCGCACGGGTATGGGGCATACCGAGGTCAGGGCCATATACCTCCATATGTTCGGCGTACCGCAGAAAGCGGGCGACAAAACCCGCGGGAAGATCAAGTATCTCCTCCTGAAGCTCTGCGCTGTAGAAAGAAACGCGCCAGTTCATCATTGCAATTATAGCAAATATGCTATTTCTAGGCTAGTGGTGTGCTCAGCGGCGACGTTCCTTATCCACTGGGCTGGAATATCGGAGTCAGCCGATTAAAATGGACGTACCGCCAGGGCCCAAGACCATCAAGAATTATCTGCACGATTCAGAGGAGTATCGCGATGTGTAAGACAGTACTTGATTGGCCTCGTTCCGTTCGACTGTCCAATAACAGTCGAACGAAAGAGAGGCAGGTCTATGCCCGACTTACTTCGGATTATTGACGTAGGTGTAGCCCAGCCGTTGCATGCAGTTCTTTTCGATGATCGGTCCCTTGAAGGGCTCATCGCTCTTGTTGCGCTGCGAGTCCAGATAGGCCGTTTTCTCGCAATGGGCAAAATCGTCTTGGGTTTCCAACTCAGTTTTCCCGGTCTGTTCCCAATGGCCTGAAGGGGCCGTGGCACAGCCTGACAACATTCCGATCAGCAGCGCGACATACACTGTCTTCATGATGCCTCCTCTTGTTGCGTTATTGCGACCAATGGGAGCCCCTGGTGACTCATGCGCACTACTTTATCCCCACTACGGATACATCGCAACTCCCGGCACCTGCATACCTTGATGCCAGGATGTGAACAGGGCATGATGCGCGTCGGTGAGTGAACCGGGAGCTGATGATGAAACATTCTCTGTTTTTGGCTATGTTGCTGGTGGAATTGCTGGGGCAATTTACCTCGGCATTCGGCGGCCCGTTGCGTGACCGGATCGAGGAGCGGCTCGAAAGCCGGCGGGCTGCTGCACAAGCCGAGGATACCGGCGAGCTAGACCTTGGCGAACAATCGGCGACCGGCATGCGCCTCCCGTCTGACGTGCGGATCGAGCGAGACCTCGCTTACGGCAACGATCCTCAACAACGTCTGGATGTCTACCTGCCTGCTCAAGCCAAGGGGGCGCCGATCATCTTCATGGTGCATGGGGGTGCCTGGATGATCGGAGACAAGGGAGCATCAGCCTTCGTCT
>VFKF01000470.1 GCA_009885705.1 Nitrospira sp.
CTGGAGAAGCGTGGATTCAAGGAGCAGGATTTTGCGCAGTTCCATCCGGGCGGAACGCTCGGGCGCCGTCTCTTGGTGAAAGTGCGGGACGTCATGCATGTCGGCGCGGAGCTCCCGCAAGTGAACGATAGCGTCTCAGCCTCGGCAGCCCTGCTGGAAATGTCTGCGAAGAAACTCGGTATGACCACGGTCGTCGATCGAGCAGGCTCATTGGCGGGAATTATCACCGACGGAGATTTGCGGCGGTTTCTCCAACAGGGCGGGGACTTCTCCAAGGTCACCGCCGGGGCCTTGGCCTCGCGCCATCCCAAGTTGATCGGACCGGATGAGTTGGCAGCCAAGGCGGTCGAAATGATGGAGCGCTACTCGATTACCACTCTTGTCGTTGCAGAAAGCGCGAAACGCATTGTCGGCGTTGTGCATTTGCACGACTTGTTAAAACACGGCATCGTCTGACGGGATAGGTCACCGATGAATCGCGTATTGGCAGTCTGGAAATCGGTCGGGCAGGAATCGCTCAACCTGCCGAACTTCATTACGCTCACCCGTATCCTCTTGATTCCGGTCTTTGTGGTGCTCTTTGCGACGCCGACCCCGGATCGATCGCTGAGCGCGGCCATTGTATTTATCGTCGCAGCGGTCACCGATATGTTGGATGGTTATCTGGCCCGCCGGAACGGCCAGGTGACCACCGTCGGAAAGCTGCTCGATCCCATCGCCGATAAGTTATTGGTCCTCTCCGCCTTGATTCTCCTGCTCAACATCGATCGTGTTAGCGCGCTGGTCGCGATACTCATCATCGCACGCGAGGTCGCAGTCACCGGTATTCGAGCCATCGCCGCAGGCGAGGGCATGGTGATCGCGGCTGAGACGACGGGCAAGTACAAGATGGCGCTGCAAGTCGTGGCGATCGTGATGTTGATTCTTGAGGGCACGTTCTTGTCCGGTCTAGGTAATCTGCACCTGGCCGGTATCGTGACCCTGTATCTGTCGCTCGTGCTCGGCTATGTCTCCGGAGCGCAATATGTATGGAGCTTCTGGAAACAAGTCGTCGCTAAAGGACTCTAGCAGGATGCTGGAAAAGCCCGTCAGCTTCGTTCCCTGCTTTCGCCGAAGCGCTTCGCGCAGGCA
>VFKF01000134.1 GCA_009885705.1 Nitrospira sp.
ATCCAGGATCTCTAACAGGGCCGAGGCCGGATCGCCACGGAAGTCCCGTCCCATCTTGTCGACCTCGTCCAACATCAAAACGGGGTTATTCACGCCGGCGCGGCGCATGGCCTGAATGATTCGTCCAGGCAGGGCTCCGACGTAGGTCCGGCGATGGCCGCGTAATTCCGCTTCATCATGCACACCGCCAAGACTCAATCGTTCGAACGTCCGTCCCATGGCTCTGGCAATGGATTGGCCCAGGCTGGTTTTGCCCACGCCGGGAGGTCCGACGAGGCAGAGGATGGGGGCTTTGGCCGTGGGGTTCAATTTCAGCACGGCCAAATGCTCGACGATCCGTTCCTTCACTTCTTTGATGCCATAGTGATCCTCTTCCAGGACCTGACGGACCTTGCTCAGCTCTAAACGGTCTTCCGAGGATTTCTTCCAGGGAAGCTCCATCACCAGTTCAAGATACGTTCTCAAGACCTGATGGTCCGGCGAGGAGGGGGGCACCTTGGCTAACTTGGCAATCTCCCGCTCCACTTCTTTGCGTATTGGGTCGGGAAGATCGGCCTCCTGAATTTTCTTCTTCAGTTCAGAGACTTCGTTCTCTTCTCCCTCGCCTTCGCCGAGTTCCTGCTGAATGGCCTTTAATTGTTCGCGGAGGACATATTCTCGTTGGGTCTTGCCAATCTTGGCTGAGGCCTCATTGGTGATTTTGTCCCGCAATTGCAGGATCTGGATTTCTTTCGAGAGCGCGCCATAGAGCGATCTCAGCAGCTCGATCATGGACGAACTCTCAAGCAGCTTTTGTTCTTCCTGCACCGTGAGGTTGATGAGCGAGGCGATGCGGTAGGCCAGGGCGACGGGATTATCCTCGTTGCTGAAGGCCGCCGCAGCTTCCTGAATGCCCGGAGCCTGAATCAATCGAGGCAGGTCCGTGACCAGTTCCTGGATGGCCCGATGCAGGGCTTGGACTTCGGTGCCCTCATCGGTTGGGCGATCGATCTGCCGGGCCTGGACGAGCAGAAACGGTGTCGCCTGCTCGACCTTGATCAATGCGACACGCTCCAGGCCCTGAACGAGCGCATGGATGGTGCCGTTTTCAGACCGGCCAATTTGTTTCACGATGGCCTTGGTGCCGATCGTGTAGAGGTCTTCACGCCCCGGCTCTTCTGTCTGGGGATCGCGCTGCGCGACCACCAGAATCGTCTTGTCTTCTGTCTTCATCGCCGCCTCGACGGCAGCGATCGACCGTTCGCGTCCAACGGTCAAGGGCATCATGATTCCAGGGAACAGCACGGTACGTTTAATGGGGAGGACCGGTAGTTGTACGGTCAATGTTTCGTTATTCATATGGCAAGATCCCTTCGCTCGGCCGGTGAAAGGAAATGAGATGAGATGAATGTATGAGACGTAGATAGCGTCGGTCGAGATGAAGTCAAGAGGAGGGATGAGGCAGTCGCGGCAACTCGTCGAAATCGTGGAGGGAGATTAGGATTGTCTTATCTTCAGCGATCGACGAAGACGCCACCCTCTGGATAGAAAAATAGTGTTCCATCGCCGGGACGAGTCTCGGCCGCTATTGAAGGCTCGGAGAGCGTATAGCTGTCGTGGCCCTCAAGGTCGAAGAATCCTGACGCATTCTTCTCCGAGGAATCTCCTAACCCGGATTTGGCCTGGTACTGGTCCTCGCCCCCCTCGTCGATGAAGAGCCCCCAACTGGTATAGTCGGCTCGGCCAAGACCGGTCGAGCGGTCGAAGGCATAGGTGTCGTGGCCCTTGCCGGCATCGATCATTAGGCTCACGCTGTGATCCCACGCGACTCCGCCGTTGTAGAAGGGGCCGGAAGAGCCATAACGATCGTCTCCAAGATGGTCGATGAAGAGCCCGACTCCGAAGTGCGCGGATGCGCCATGCCCATACCGAGCGGCCTGATGTTCGTCGTGGCCCGCTAAGTCCAATGTCATGCCAGTGCCGAAAAAGTAGCCATGTCCTTGCGAAAAGTTGGCGCTGTCGTACTGATCCTGGCCTTGGATATCGACCAAGAGACCCCAGCCTCCGGCGAGGTTGTACGGTTGCCATTCGACTTTCTTCGTCAGAATCCGTTGTCCCGCGCCAGCTCCTAGTCCGAAGCAGTCGTACTGATAGAGGGGATCGCCAGGCTTTCCCGTCGGTGCGTCTTGGGCATTGTAGGCGCTGGGATAGAAGCCGCCGCATTGATAATGGTCGTCGCCGGTGACGTCGATGACGGCGCCGACACCCAAGGGACCGCCGAACCCGATGGCGAAG
>VFKF01000143.1 GCA_009885705.1 Nitrospira sp.
CGGGTTGAAGGAAGACGGGATTGCGTTGATCAACAACGACGGCCCGATGTCCCTTCACCGAGACCAGCAGCGCGAGTTGGAAGAGCGCCGCGCGAAGCTCTATTACTTCCCTGCCACCAAGCTCTCGCTGGAAGTGGCCGGGATGGATCTCTGTACGAACATGGCGTTGATGGGCTGCATCGGCGCGATCACGGGGCTGACTTCTGTCGAAGCGCTGGAGATGTCTGTGAAGGATCGGTTCCTCGGTAAAGGATTTGTCGTGTCCGGCGGCACTGCGGCCTTGGATAGCGTAGTCGAGCGGAAATTCAAAAAGAAGCAGGAATTGATCGACAAGAACGTGTCGGTGATTCAGGCCGGTTGGAACTACGCAGTTGATCACGGTTGGGCTGCGTCGACGGTGAAGCGGTCGGAAGTCCGTGCGACGGTCAGCGCCTAATCTGGATGTAGTACGAAGGAGTCACCATGTATTTGGTCGCCGATATCAACGTTGAAATCTGTGCCGCGAAGAGCTGCAAGCTCTGCACGCAATATTGTCCTGAAGCGAACACCATTCAGTACAGTGAAGACATGGGCAAGGACAAGGGCTTTAAATACGGCTCTGCCTACGTGGCCGTGGACCGTTGCAAGGGCTGCGCACAGTGTGTGTGGGTCTGTGACAATATGGCAAAAAACAATGCGATCAAGATGATCATGATCGATCAATTGCCGATGGCCGCCGTCACCGACAACATTCGTTATGAAGAGAAGTCGACTGTTGTGGCCCTGTCCAATCCGATGGTTGTTATAGGTAATTAGGGAGGTACGGCAGTGGCAACGACGCCTGATACAAGAGAACGCATCATTGTTCCGGGTCCGGCCGGATTCCATCCGCCGTCGGCGGCTCAGTTAGGAGTCGCGCTGCCAGACCCAGGGGAGGGGCTCTATTACGGATTGCTGGAGCCCAATGAAGACAAGGTCATCGAAGAGATGGCCCGTAAGATGCTGACGAGCCCCAACGCGACAATTTTCCCAGGCCCGCTGGTGCTTTGGGCGTGGAACGAGCATGCCATCGAAAAAGCCAAGGCCGTGCTGGAGATTGCCGCGCAGATTCCCAATGTCATGATCATCCCCATGCCGGACTATCGGCCGAAGTATCCCAAGATCGATCCGGAAGAGGTCATCAATCCGAATCACCCGAATCTTACGATTTGGGGCAACAAGATTGAAGCCTGCATTTTCATCGGCGTGCATTGCCACTACGCCAACCTGACCTTGAAAATGATCCGCGCGGGCACGAACTGTCTGACGATGGCGATCTGTGCGGAGCAGGGCCATGAAGACGCGATGCTGACGATTCGGGATTCGGATATCGTCAAGTTGAAGAAGACGGCTCAGGTTTTCAAGCGGGTGCGCGAGGAAATGGGCATCAAGCTGCCGGAGAACGGCGAAAATGTGCGGTTTACCGGGACGCAAGCACGAGTCCACGGCGGAAAAACTCACACGAACCCCCTCACCTTTGCCCCTGTGACGGTGGGTGTTGCCGGTGCGGCCGCCTTCGGCCATTCCGCCGAGCAGATGAAGCGTGAAGGCTAAGCAAGGTCGAATAGTACAGGCGATATAGCCGAGAGGTGTCACAATGAGCGAAACAGTCAAAGCAGCAGAAGCGCCAAGCCAGCCGGTTGCCAGGAAAGATCCCCATGCCGAAGCGAAGCGGCAGAGGGTGGTGACGCCGGAATATATGTTTCTCGAAGCCCCGCGAACGAAAGAGTTCATCACGGGCAGCGAAGCGGCGAAAGAGGCCATTCGCCGGTCCAATGTGGACCTTGCTATTGCCTATCCCATTACCCCGCAGAGCGAAACGATGCAGCTCGTCGGTGTGTTGTATGGCGAGGGTTACGTCAAAGAGTACTACCGTGGTGAAGAAGAAGTCGGTGTGATGGCGGCCATTGCCGGTGGATCACGAGCCGGTGTTCGTTGCTATACGGCGACCGCTGGTCCTGGTACGTTGCGTGGTCTTGAAGGCATTGCATCATGGCCTGGGCATCGGTTGCCCGTTGTCGCCATGTTCACTTGTCGCGTCGTCAATGCGCCATTGGCCATTCAGCCTGACAATATCGAAGTCGCATATTTATTGAACTGCGGCATGATTGTGTTCCATGCCGAGAATCAACAAGACATGTACGATTTTACGCTGGCGGGTTTTACGATCAGCGAGAAAAACGATGTGACACTTCCCGTCGGTGTCTGCTGTGACGGATTCTTTGTCACGCATGCCCGAGGCTACGTTCGCATGCAGGACCGCAGCATGAAGCTGCCTCCTCGTGAGGCCTGGCGCGGTGCGGTGCCGGTGCTCGATGCAGAGAATCCTCCCGCCCGTTTGTCCCGCGATGCCCCGGTGCAGAAGTCGAACTTCATGGCCTACAACATCCACGCCGTGTGGCAGCAGGAAGTGTGGGCGGCGGTCGAGCGTTCCCGCAAGTACATCACGAAGTATATGGGCGGGCTGTGCACCGCGGAGAACATGGACAAGGCGGACGTCGTCATTATCGCGTCTGGCAGCGCCGCGGCCCAGTCCCGCGAAGCGGCGCGGCTGTGTAAGGAAAAAGGCATCAAGATTGGTTTGATCAAGGTCCGGTCGCTGCGCCCGTTCCCCACGAAGGAGCTGCGCGAACTCTGCAAGGATGTGAAGCTGATCGTGGTGCCCGAGTTCAATTACGTCGGCTGGCTGGCGAAGGAGGTGGCCACCTCGATCTACGGCCATTCCAAGGCCAAGATCATCGCAGGACCGCACGTCTATGGCGGGCAGTCCATGCCGGTGGAGCTGATCCTGGACGAAGTGGAGTC
>VFKF01000374.1 GCA_009885705.1 Nitrospira sp.
ATCGAATACCTGTTCTTTCGATGCCAGGCCTTCATGCACGAGGATCTCGCCGATCGTCGGATGCGGTGTGGCTGGCGTCGCCGGATCCTGGATTGGAGTCGAGGCAGGCGATGGGGCTGGAGCGGCCATGGCTGGCTTCGCTGCGGGCGCTGTCCCTTCAAATTTTCCGGCTAAGACATCGTCGAGCTTCTTGGCCATTTCCTCTGTCGGCACATTGCTGTCGGTGCCGGTGGCACGAATATCGTGCATGATGGCCTTGACCACATCGACGGCTTCCAAAATGACATTAATGATCGAGGGAATAACCGCCATTTCCCCCTGACGCATTTTATTGAGAATACTTTCGCCCCGATGCGTCACATCCACGAGA
This sequence comes from Nitrospira sp., assembly GCA_009885705.1. Classification (GTDB taxonomy): domain Bacteria; phylum Nitrospirota; class Nitrospiria; order Nitrospirales; family Nitrospiraceae; genus Palsa-1315. Next base: position 371 of record VFKF01000374.1, read on the forward strand.
TGATTGAATCCCAGGAAGCCCGCTCCGCCTTTCATGCTGTGCATGGCGCGGAAGATTTCGTTCAAGAGGTCGGCATTATTCGGATCAGCCTCCAGGGCGAGAAATCGCTGATCGAGGACATCGATCATCTCCGTCGACTCCGTTAAAAAGTCGTTGAGAATTTCCTTCATCTCATCTGCTTCATCGCTCATGAGGCACCTCAGTTAAATCCGTATTGCTTGAGAATTTCGTCGGCCAAGTCCTGCTTCATGGACGTGTTCTTGGTCGCGGAGAGTTGCTTCAGCATGTCGGACGCTTTGCTCGCTTCTGCTTTGCCGGCGCCCTTGGTGTAGGGTCCAAACACCACCACCAGCTCCAGCAGCTTGTGCTCGATTTCATTGATAATGGTAACGAGTTTATTCACGCTCTGCGCGACCAGATCCTGGAACGACAAGGCCGTAATGATGTCCATGAGCGGCTTATTGTCGGCGGCGAGTGTGGCGCGAATCGTCATGATCTTCGACGCGACGGTGGCGGCGTCTGAACTGGCTAACCCGTTCACGAGCGCATCCAATTGCATATCGGCACGCTTGCGGTTCTCTTCGATTTCTTCGACCAGCTGCATAATTCTGTGCGTGCCGTCTTCCGTCAGCTTGCGAAGATCTTTCAGGTACGCCGTGGCGTCTGGGAGCTGCTCCGTCGTCGCGCTCATCGGAGTAGAAAACTGGGAGATGGTCTTGATGGTCTTGTCGATAAAACGCGTCAGCTCTCCGAGCTTCTCGTATAGATGCGTGTCCTCAGGCTCCTCGTCGTCGAGTTCTCTGTGGCCGGAAGGCTCCTGCTGACCGGACCTGGCTACTGGATCACGTATGATCATGGAAGCGGCCCTTCCTATTTATTGAAGATCTTATTGATCTTTTCTTGCATCGTTTCCGCCGTAAACGGCTTGACGACATAGTTGTTGACGCCGGCCTGAATGGCCTCGATTAGATTTTCCTTCTGCGCTTCAGCGGTCACCATGAGCACGGGAATATGCTTGAGCGTTTCATCCGCCCGGATAGCGCGGAGCAACTCGATCCCCGGCATCACCGGCATGTTCCAATCGGAGACGACGAACCCGAACGGTTCGGCGCGGAGTTTGGTGAGCGCCTCTTGTCCATTCTCGGCCTCGTCCATGTTGGTGAACCCGATCTGCTTCAGAATATTTTTCACGATCCTCCGCATGGTGGACATATCGTCCACGACGAGAATCTTCATGTTCAAATCTGCTGGCATGTCACAACCTCCTTATACTTTTTGATACACGACGGAACGTCCTGTCTGCATGGTGCGAAATAAATTTCCCATGTTCGTGAGCGACTCGGAAAATCCGATCACGAGGTACCCGTTTGGCTTGAGCGTGGCTTGAAGATCGGTCACGATTTGCCATTTCGCCTTGTCGTCGAAATAGATCAGACAATTCCGGCAGAAGACGGTATCGATGCCTCGCACCAACTTTAAGCGAGGGCGATCGTACAGATTGAGATTCATGAACTTGACCCGCCCCTTGACCGCGGCCGTCAACGTAAAATGCCCCTTTTGCTCCACGAAATATTTCCGTTTGAGCGTGATGGGGACATGGCGAAGGGTATGCGCGTCATACACACCGGCCCTCGCCTGGGTCAGGACTGCATCGTTGATGTCCGTCGCAAGAATCTCGATGGTCCATCCGGCGAGCGGGAGGTGTTCGAGCAGCATGATGGCGAGGGTGTAGGGTTCATCGCCCGTCGAACAGGCTGCGCTCCAGATGCGAATCTGCTTGGTCGCCTTATTGGCCTCCATCATCGCGGGCACAATGGTCTTCATGAAGTTCTCGAGCTGAGGAATATCCCGATAGAAATACGTTTCATTCGTGGTAATCAGTTCGAAGAGCGCCGAGAGTTCTTTGTCGCGATAGGTGTCGAAGCGCAGATAGTGATAGTAGTCCTCATAGGAGGCCAGCTTGTGTTCCTTGAGGCGCGGCAAGAGGCGGCTTTCGAGCAAATACTTCTGGTTGTTTTGAAAGGAGATGCCTGTCTGCTCATAAATGAATGTGCGAAACTGGTTATAGGTCTCGTCGCTCATGACTACGGACGATTGCTTGGATGCGGATTTAGAGAGGGCGTGTTTCATCGTGTCTTTCTCTTATTGCGCGAGACCGTAGACGCGGCACTACGCCCCGTGTTTTGGGCATAGCCCATCCCGGACGCGACGCAGACGGTGGAGTCGGAGATCCGAACTCGTTACGCCTGTTGCGAGCGGCTGTGCATCCAGTCATGGATGTCACGACGGAGGAAGCGCCAATGCTTCCCGATCTTCGACGCCGGCAATTCACCGACCCGCGCAAGCTTGTAGACGGTGGACTTGGGCACCCGGAGAAACCGGGCTACGTCCATGACCGTCAAGATCTCGCCGTCCGTCGTCGCCATCCCGTTCGCTGAAAACATCGTTGTTGTTGAGGCGGCATCATTCATAGTGATTTGATTATCGGTGCCGCCAATAGAAAACTTGAGAGGCCGATAACAATCATTGCGGCGCGGCACCGTTCGTCTTGCATGTGTCTATGGTGGATTCAGGCGCTTATGTTTTGAGAGAAATAACCGACTAAGCAATACGGACTTACATGAACCACTAGGAAACTGTCTCAATGGCCACCATCGTCTCTATCGCATCGGGCAAAGGAGGAGTCGGCAAGAGTGTGCTTGCGGCCAATCTGGCGTTGCTCCTGGCTAAACGGGGCAAACGCGTCGTGCTGGCCGACCTCGATATCGGCGGCGCAGACATGCACATTTTGTTCGGGCTCTTGAATCCCCCGCTCACCTTGACGGATTTTCTCAGTCGGCGTGTCGAACGGCTCGCGGACGTCGCGCAGGCCCTCCCGGTCCACCCGGGCCTCACATTGATTCCTGGAACAGGCGACACCCTCGCGACTGCGAACATGCCGCATGCCAAAAAGAAACGGCTCATTCGTCATTTACGGGAACTTGAAGCCGATGTCGTCGTCGTGGATATCGGTGCGGGGACGAGTTATCACGCGCTGGATTTCTTTTTGATGGCGGATCACCATGTGACGGTCGCCACACCAGATCCCACTTCGGTGCTGGATCTCTACCGCTTCATCAAACTCGCCGCGATCCGGCGAGTCCTGTCTTCGTTCCTCTCACGGGATGCGATGGCTGACGCGCTGTCGGATCGCGATTTCTCCAGCGTCGAAGAGGTGCTGGAAGTCGCGGGGCATACCAACGAAGCTGGACGAGCCGTTGCTGAAGCGACTCTCCGGACGTTTCATCCGGCTCTCATCCTCAATCGAGTGACCGGACGATCCCGCGTCAACACCTCCGTGCTCAAGAAACTGCTCACCCAATATATTGGAGCTTCGCTGACCGTACTGGGAGAAATCCCCGATGACCCTGCGATAGGACGAGCCGTTCGTGGATATTTGCCGGTCGTTGATTCCGAGCCGGCCTCTCCTGCCGCCGTGGCGCTGAACATCACTGCCAACGCTCTGGCCATGCATATGGAGGAGTCACGGCGGGCACAAGAAGACCTTGACCAGGCCGCTCTTGCAGCCAGCCTCCTCGTCAGCTCGTATGATCACGGCGTGCACGCAATCGCTCAGCCTGTGTCTGTAGAATGTGGCGGATGAGATGTTCCTGATCGGTGGGAGAGAGGGACACGAACTCTGTGGCGATTGAGTAGCCCAGGCCTTCCGTGAGGGGGATCGACCTAATCACCCGTGCCGTCGCATCGATCGGTGTAAAAGGCGGCAGCACCACTTTGATACTGAGTTTATCCTCGGCGGCAAAACTCCTCGGTGAATTAAAGCCGATGCCTCCTCCGCTCAGAGTGACATCGGCGATCTGGGCAATGGGGACTCCGCCAGGATGCATCTGCGCAAGCGTCTTGACGATGACTTCCAACAACCAGTCGACTTTCATCATCCAGGGAAGCAACGGCGAATGCGCCAGTTGTTCTCCCTGCTGCGCAAAGAAGTCGGCTGCCGGCTTACGCATGGCCTCCGCAATCGCCTGATCGCTGACTGGGGGCATCCCAGGTATGGAGGACTCCGCCTGTTCGGTGATGAGCCGATATTCCAACAGAACGCGATCGTCGATTCGAAGCCATTCGCGCCGTTCGTCGGATCGTGGCATGTTGACTTGCACAGATGGTGGCAT
>VFKF01000136.1 GCA_009885705.1 Nitrospira sp.
AGGAATCGACGCAGTAGCAGGGAGGTAGGGTAGTCTGGCCGTCCTCCTGCTCGCGGAACGCGCACGATAAGAATGTGCTCGTTCGACGCGCGCAATCGAGGATCGACCAGCCTACCCTTGAAAATGAAATGAGGAATTGGGAAGACGCGCGCAGTGGAAGATCAATCAGCCTCCATCCCTGAAGAGAAAACGAGCAAGCTTGGAGGGAGCACTGTATATCGTTCGATGCGCGCGGTGAGGTCACCCCCTTCCATCCCGCAACGAGTTGGGAGAAGGAAAAGACGATGACTGAAAAGATTTTGGCGGGGTGGCAGTAAGGGGAGGGTCTCGCAGCCAGGGCATCCCTTTGCTCCCGGAACGCGCACGATGAAACAGTGCTCGTTCGACGGCCGCAGTCGGGATTACCCTGGCTGCGAGACCTGAGAGAGTGACAGGGGGCGAAATGTAAATGTGCGAGAGAAGTTTAAAGGGACGTTCTGAATTGTTGTCGCGAAGATCGAGCGGTCATCAGCGGGAATTCAGCATGCCCCTGTTTTCGGTTCTAATTTCCCTCGGTTTCGCAAGAAAACCAGAATGTCCCCATAATTCCCCTCGGCAAGACCGAGGCCTGCGGAGTCTGACATGAAGCACGATGCAGTGACTTGGCTCGACTTTCGAGCTGACGATCTTTCGCAAGCGCGCAATTTCATTCGATCGCTTCAAGAAGAAGGCGTTATCGACGAGCTCGGGTTCCTCGCTCTTCAGGGGCGCTTTTCTGACCTATTGCATCCGGCGACCACCACGCTGATGCGATCCGCTCGATATTTCCACTTTGTCGCCGGAATCTACAGGCAGTTCGAGCGTGAAGACGTTCGCTCCAGCCAAGTGTCTCAGCTGGCCCGGCAGCGACAGGATGAGTTGAGGGACGTTCTCGTCGCCAAGGAAACAGTGGGCGTCATTGGTCGGGAAGCTGGGATTGACCTGAGGCAGTTCCCTTCACTGATCTACTGGAGCGGACTGCGCAAGCTTGGGATGTTCACATCGAGCCTCTCTGAAAGCGCGTATCAGGAACAGTTCGACGACATCCGGTGCCATCGTCGAGGCTATCAGGACGACGACAAGACAGCGCAGGGGCCTGAGGGCGTGCAATATTGGGCCGATGATCTTCCGCCCGCAAGGTTCCTGGATTCAGAAGGGCAGGTGAAGCCAGGAGAAACGTTCAAGCTCACAAGGCCGGAAGCCCTGGACTTGCACAAGCGGTTCACGTCGAGATTCCCGGATTCACTGTTGTCGCACATGCTTGCGCACCGCCTCGTTGGCATTCAGTGGCCGTGGGATTGCCCGAAACCCTCGCAGGAACTCGAGGTCTGGCTTTGGCATGCCAGAAACATGAGCCTCCTTGTTCGAGGCGCCACGCTTCAGTACTACGCTCTCTTGATCGAAGAGCTCGACAAGCGGGGCATCCGGAAGACGACGAATTCAGTGCAACCGGTCTTCGAGCAATGGTGGGCTGAGGCCAGAGGCCCTCTGAAGAAATGGAGCACGAGCGAGTTTGTGACCGTGCCAACTGTGGCATCCGCGTTGCGCCCCGGCAATCGAGGCGATCGGTGGTTCATCGATGGCTGGCTTGAGCGGTGTGTCGCTGCGTCGACGGCGGGAGCTCTGCTGAGCGACGAGAAGGCAAGGGATTTGATCCGTGAACGAGAGCGGCGAGTCAAACCGGCCAAGTCGCGGCTCAAGCATGAGAAGCACCTAAAGCAGTGGAAGCCAGATCGGGTGAGCAAAGGTGTCTACCAGTTTAACTACCGACACGGCATCGGCTCCCGGTTTGTCTCGGAGGTCCTCGACGGCATGGAGCGTGGCCAATGAGCGTTCTTGATGCGACTCGCCAGCGAAGCGCCTTCACCGATGCGCTACGCCCACCACCTGGATATGTGCTGGGCGCATGCATTGGCACAACGTATAGCCTCGACTTTGATCCGTTCACTGCCGTGCTCCTGGCTTTTGTTGGGGCAGATGTGGAAGATCCTCTGAACGATGCTCCGGCAGTGTTGACGACCGTGTCGCGGCTGCGGTCTCGTCTGAGGGTCTACGTCAACAAGGGAAGCCTTCACCCGCCAGCGACGACCAACAGACTGTTCGCTCTCTACGACCGGATACTGCAGCCGACGACAATGGAAGGTGGAGCGTTCCATCCGAAGGTGTGGGCGCTCCGTTTCGACCCAGTGGCGCGCCCCGAACGTCACCGCGTTGAGCCCATCTATCGTTTGCTCACGGCAAGCAGAAACGTGACGGATTCTGGTTGCTGGGAACTTGGCGCGCTGTTCGAAGGTACGCGGCGAGCCGGCACGCAGAAGTTCGGCTCCGATGTATCTACCTTCTGCCGGAAAGTGGCGGCCTCCCGCAATCTTCCGAGAGCCCTATGGAAGTTGATTGAAGAACTGAAGAGCGTCGAGTTCGCCGCGCCTCGGGAAGCGGCCGAAGGCTTGAGATTTGATTGGCAGTGGCCGGGCGACCGAGTGCTGATCAATCGGCTGCCACGGGCCATGTCGCGCGCCCTCCTGATTTCACCGTTCGTTCGCGCGGATTTCCTCAAACGGGTCTGCGATCGGACAGACGAGCTGATGCTCGTCAGCACACAAGACGAGCTCGACCACCTGTCCGACGAGGCTCACGCCCGCCTTGCAGGAGCACGGGTCTTCGTCGTCTCAGCTGATGCCGACGAGGACGTGCCATCGCTGGATCTTCACGCCAAGCTGCTCGCGTGGGAGTCCGAGGGAGAGTCCGAGACCTTGATTGGCTCGGCCAACGCCACGGGCCCTGGCTGGGGCTGTGGTTCGAACGTGAATTGTGAAGCGATGGTGTCGCTCAGGCCGGGCCTCGGTATCGATGCGGTTGTGAAAGCCTTTGTGTCACCTGCGAAGGACCAGCTGCACCCATGGATCGAACAGTACGTGCGGCAGCCCGATGTCTCCGATCCCGAGAAGGAGATCACCAAGCACTTGGAGAATTTCAAGCGCCTCCTGCTCGCGGACCAGATTCGCGGCGAATACGACTCGACCAAGAAGACTTTGCGGTTGCTCACAGGGGCCTCAGCCGGCGCTCAGGCATGGCCTGCTGGTATGCGCGCCGAGATTATTCCGCTCCTTCAGCGGGATCAGGCGACACGGGAGGACTACCGTCTAGTTTACGGCTCAGGCGCAGTCTTCGCAGGAATTGGGCTTGAGGACGTCGCGGCTTTTGCCTACATCGTCATCTCGAATGAACACCACAAGGACATCGAGCTGCCATTCGTCGTCCAGTTCGAGCTGAACCTCGGTGCACTGGACGCAGACGACCGGGACAAAGCTGTGAACGCCCGTCTTCTCGATGGAGTTGATGCTCGCAGCCTGCTCCTGGACGTCCTCGCCGGCCTGCCTGGCGGAACGTCGCGCTCCTCGGGCGACTGGCACTCCGGAGGTGGGCAGGCGGGTGAGTCACTGCTGAGGCGAGCGACTATCGAGAGAATCCTTGAGGCATGCACGGCTGATCCTAGCCGGATTGATGAGGTCGAGGCCGTCTTGGCCGCTTGTGGCGATGCTGCGAACATGAGCGCATTCCGTGAATTCTGGGCGGTGTTCCGGGAATCACTCGAAGAGGAAAGCGCCAATGTCTAGTGTGAAGCTCGCGGAGTTTCAGAGCGCGGCGGTTGAGACGATCTGCGAGCACTTGACGGACACCGGTGGATCACGCCGCTTTCTTCTCGCTGATGAAGTCGGGCTCGGCAAGACCGTTGTTGCGCGCGGCGTGATCGAAGAGCTCATGCGGCGCCGCCGGGGCCGAGAGTTGATCGTAGTCTATCTCTGTTCGAATTCCGAAATCGCCGACCAGAACCGGACGAAGCTGGCACCCAACGCACCTCCCTCCCTGCGAAGGATTACGCAACTGGCGTGGAGCGCCAGCAGCACCGACAACCTCCAGCTCTATTCATTCACACCTGGCACGTCACTATCTGAGGGCACAGGACTGGCGTGGGAACGGCAGTTGTTGCTCTTTTTGGCCCACCGCGTGCTCCGGCAGGACATTCGTAAAGGGAAGTGGCGCGAGTATTTCCGATGCGGCGCCGGAGAAGAACGCTGGAAGACGGCCACGCGGTTTCGCGTCCTGCGACTGGAATTCAATCGGAAGCTTCGTTCCGGCCTGCAGCAGAGGATTGCCGAGGAATGGAGGAAGCCAATCGAAGTGGATGGTTTGACTCTGGTGTTGTCTGACGTGTTGCAAAATGAGGTCGATCAATTTCAGCCGAACGATGCCGGGAGTAGGAAGCGCCGTAACCGCGTTGTCGGGATTCTTCGCAGTGCTGCCCAGCGCGTTCTGCTCGACGAGCTTCAGCCTCATCTCGTCATACTCGATGAGGTCCAACGATTTAGGGAAGTCATCGAGGAAGCGGGCAGCAAGAAGTCCATCGCGGCGCGTCTCTTCGACCGGCGTCCTGGCGTCCTCATTCTCTCCGCGACGCCCTACCGCATGCTGGCCTTGGATCATGAAGGGCAGGGGCACTACGACGAGTTTCTGGACACCGTGCGCTTCCTGTTTGCCGATCAAGGCAAACAGGAAGTGGCGCGCTTGCGGGGCGATCTCAAGGCGTTTCGTGACCGGCTCGAGGCAGGGGCCTTCCTTCAAGGTCACGACCACGAACTACTGGCGCTGCGGTCACGGATTGAGGCGCGCCTTCGGAAAGTGATCTGCAGAACCGAGCGGAACGCGTACATTCAAGACCCGACGAAAGGCATACAGGAAGTACGCCCAACAGGAAATGCGTTTGTCGTGCCGCAGAAGCAGGAAGTTGTCGACTACATCCGTCTGCGGAGGTTTCTCCTGGATAAGGTCGACACCTCCCAGCACATCACTGAGTACTGGAAGTCGTGCCCGGCACCGTTCACGTTCATGGATGCGCAGTACGCTCCGATGGCGGCGGCAAAGCGCAAGAAGGCCATTATGCCTTTGGGCGTCGTCGAGCCGCCATCGAAGCTGGGCGGATTGGCGCGACGGAACCTGCGGTTCCGAGAGCTGTTTCAGGCGATATTTGGCACGACCGATACACCGTGGAAGTTCTTGTGGACGCGTCCGACCTATACCTACTACCGTGACGAATTCTTCCAGGATGCGGATCCGACGAAGATGCTCATCTTTTCCGGTTGGCGGTTTGTGCCAAAGGCCATCGCTCTGCTGACGAGTCATGAAGCCGAACAACGGATTGCCCCACGTGGGCGGCTTTGGGATGGCGATGACCAGCCGCCGCTGCGCTTTACCGAGAAAGGCTCGTTCCACATCTTCGATATCTGTCTGCCGTCTCCGGCGTTAGCCCGACTCATTGAGCCTTCGGCCATCGCGAGCGACGACCTTACGGCCAAAGAACTGCTTCGGCGAACGCGGAAGTCCTTAAAACAGGCGCTCGCGGACGCTGGCGTCGAGGTCGCTGCCACGAGCCGCTCGCCGATATGGCAAGTGGTCGCTCGTCTTGAACAGCACTCGAATTCTTCCATACGCGGAGCGCTCGAAAAGAGCATCGCTTACAACGGTAACGACATCACGGAGCGATTCGCCGAGCATGTCGACACCTTTGCCGGCTGGATGGGCGACAAGGACTTGCTGCGCATCTCGGAGGAGCGGCTGACGCACTTGGCGCGCATCGCTGCCTTTTCGCCAGCTATCTCCTTGTTGCGCGCGTTTTGGACGACGTTCCCCGATAGCAGCGGCGTGGTGCAGGAGAGTCTCGTTGACGTGTGCTTTGGAGAGCTCCGCAGTTACTTCAACAGACGAACAGTTCGCGCCATCGTCGAACGCGCGGCGCCCGCGGGGCGCGGTTACGCGCGTGCCGCGATTGAGTACTGCGCGCGCGCACATTTCCAGGCGGTCGCAGACGAGTACCTTTACGTTGGCAAGAACGTTCTGCAGCGGAACACCCCAGGCGAAATGGCGGAGCATTTGGCCCGGGTGTTGGGTGTTGGTACCGGAAGCCCCAACATCAACCTGACCACGGATACGGGGCACTTACGCACGGAGCAGTTGGCCCGCCGGTCGCATTTCGCGCTCGCCTTTGGCGAAGACGTCAAAGCCGACCAAGGGTCACCGCTTGAGCAATCGGGGCCGAGCCGAAAGACCGCGGTGCGCGAAGCCTTCAACTCACCGTTCTGGCCATTCGTGCTCTCGACCACGTCCGTTGGACAGGAGGGGCTTGATTTTCATCTCTTCTGCCGCGACATCGTCCATTGGAACCTGCCATCCAATCCGGTCGACCTCGAACAGAGAGAGGGCCGAATCAACCGGCGTGACGGTCTGGCGGTTCGTCGCGCTATCGCCAGAGAATGGCCGATCAAGCGGCTCGCGCAGGCCGCTTCAGGAGGCCATCCGAGCTTCTGGGAGCGTGTGTTTGCCGTGGTCACCAACGCGCCTGACATGCAGCGCTATAAACATGGGCTCTATCCTCACTGGGTCTTCGAGCCGAGGGGTGGCCAGGTCGAGCGGATTCGCCGACACCTATTCTTCTATGCCGACAGCCAGGATGCGAGCCGCTACGAAGAGCTTAAGGAGCGTCTTGCTCTGTATCGATTGGTATTCGGCCAGCCACGCCAGCAAGATCTTCTCGATCGAATCCAGCGAACCGTCCGTGACGAATCTGGTCGGGAGGTGAGCCACGCTGCGCTGACCCGCTACATGATCAACCTCTCGCCCCTTGGTGAGGCCCATGCGCATGTTAGGGCGGCACTTGAGACCGATGCAATCGCGGCGTCCACTGACAAGCTGCGGCAACTTTTGCGAGATGTCGAGCAAATCGAGGCCGACCGTACAGCGGAGTTGCTTCCGGTAGAACATGATCTTGACCAGCTGAAGGCCACGGTCCGACGACACATCGAGACGCCTGACGACGATCTCGGCCGGCTAACGACGGCTGTTCGGGCTCTGATCTATCTTCGAGATCCTTACGACGCACTCATGGATCAGCACATTAATCTTGGATTGCAGGACGATCTCGTAGTGATCCGTTCGGCTGCACGCTCGCTAGAGGGAAAATAAAAGGGACAGGGTGCGTCGGCGTCAAGCCGGAGGAAGGTAGCGAATGAAAGAGTCGTACAAGGTAAGACCTAGCCAGTCGCCGTGGCCTCGCGTGATGCGTGTTGTCGGGCAACCGGCAGGGCGAAGCGTTCACAGAGGTACAGCCGGGCGGTGTATTGAACTCCGAAAACATCCTTTTGCGGTGGCCGGCCTTATCCTGACAGGGGGAAGGCAACAGTAATGTCGAACGCTAACGGCAAGCCCGACGTTACCCCCACGGAGTCTGAGACCACTGGCACGGTTGGAAACTTTTCTCACGGAAGCC
>VFKF01000524.1 GCA_009885705.1 Nitrospira sp.
CTGGACGAGATCGCCGCCACAGCCTGGCTGAGGACACTTCACACCCAGCGCGAGCGGCTTGGTGGTCTTGCACTCCGGATAGGCGGAGCAGGCGATGAACTTTCCAAACCGCCCGGTCTTCACCACCATCGGACTGCTGCACTTTTCGCACTTCTCATCCGTCGTCAACTCAATCTTCGGAACGATTTTAATGGTGCCATCCTCGAGCTTCTCGAAGTTCTGCGTGTTCTTGCAGGGCGGCTTGTCCTTGTAGGCAGGGCAGGCAAGAAACTTTCCATTCCGTCCCCATTTAATCTCCATCATCTTGCCGCACTTCTCGCAGGGAAGATCCGTCGGTGGCTCCACCGTGTCCTTGGGGCCGGGAATGGTCTTCGCCTTCTCCAGATCCGTGGTGAAGGTCCCGTAAAACTCCCGCACGGCCGTCACCCAGGGTTTATTGCCTTCTTCGACTGCGTCCAACTCCTCCTCCATGTGCGAAGTGAAGTCGACGTTGATCAGGTCCGGAAATCCCTTCAGCAGGAAATCGTTGACGGTCCTCCCGGTTTCGGTGGGACCGAACCGCCCATCCACCTTCTCGGCATATTTGCGATCCTGAATCGTGGAAATGATGCTCGCATACGTGGATGGCCGACCGATGCCTTTTTCTTCCAATTCTTTAATCAGCAACGCTTCGTTATACCGGGGCGGCGGCTGGGTGAAATGCTGTTTCGAGAGTACGCCAGGAACCGTCTGCCCCTCCAACGACACAAGCTGTAACCTCTCTCCCTCGTTCAGCAGCGGCAACTGACGTTCCGCCTCGTCCTCAACCTCCTGCTCGCCTTTTTGCTTCTGTGCAAGCAACTCCTTATCGACTCCCTCCATATAGACGATCGTATGGCCGGGGAACTTCACGACGGTGCCGGTCGAGCGGAAGAGAAACTTCTCCTTCGTCTTGACGGGGCTCGAGTCTACGCGAGTCACGTCGAAGATCGCAGGGACCATCTGTGACGCAATAAACCGATTCCAGATCAACTGGTACAACCGATACACATCCAGCTCTAAGTACTGCTTGATCGATTCCGGGTCTCGGGACGCCGACGTGGGACGAATCGCTTCATGGGCTTCTTGCGCCGCTTTCTGCGTTTTATACAGGTTCGGCGTGGCGGGCAAATACTCGGCCCCGAACCGCTCCTGGATCACCTGCCGCGCTTCGTTCATCGCCTCGGTCGAGATACGCGGAGAGTCGGTTCTCATGTAGGTGATGAGACCAGTCTGGCCCTCCGCACCGATTTCAATACCTTCGTAAAGCTTCTGCGCCAACGTCATCGTTTTCTTCGACGAAAAATGCAGCTTGCGCGCCGCTTCCTGCTGGAGCCGGCTGGTGATGAAGGGTGCGACAGGATTCCGTTTCTTTTCTTTTCGCTCGATTGAATCGACGACGAACTCTTTCCCCTGGATGGCATCGACGATGCGCTGCGCGTCGCCCGCAGTCTCGATCGATGCGTCCTGTCCATTGATCTTCTGCAACTTGGCGTCGAACGACGGAGGGTTGGTCCCGGACAACAGCACGGCAATCGACCAGTACTCTTCTGCCCGAAAGGCTTCTCGTTCTTGTTCCCGTTCGCAAATCAATCGCATCGCCACGGACTGAACCCGGCCCATGCTGAGTCCGCGCCGCACCTTAGTCCAAAGCAATTGGCTGCCTTGATACCCGACGATCCGATCCAGCACCCGGCGGGCCTGCTGCGCATTCACCAGTTTCATGTCGACTTGCCCAGGCGACTGCAGGGCGCGCTTAATGGCCGATTCCGTGATTTCATTGAAGAGGACCCGGAACACCTTGCCCTCTGGCTGGTCCTTCGATTTCGACTTAGATTTTGACTTCGATTTTGTTTTTGGCTTCTCGAGCAACTCCTGTTCGAGATGCCAAGCGATGGCTTCGCCTTCTCGATCGGGGTCCGACGCAAGATAGACCTTGTCGGCCTCTTCCGCCTTTTTCTTGATGTCGGCCAAGACCTTCGCCTTCCCCTTGATCGTCACATATTGGGGCTCGAAATCGTGCTCCAGGTCGACCCCAAGCTTGCTGGTGGGAAGATCCTTAATATGTCCGA
>VFKF01000210.1 GCA_009885705.1 Nitrospira sp.
AGGCGGCAGTCTGATGATCGATCCGGAGCCTGTCAGTCGATTCTGGCAGGATTCGGGACGTCCTTAAAGAGGATATCGGCTAGATCGCGGCCTAAGTTGAGCCGCTCGGGCAGAGTCGCGGCTGTGAGAAACCGTCCAGCCAGGTCACCCAGTGTGGCATCGCGGGAGGCGATGAACTTTGGCGCCTCGACCGGCGCAGTCAACCAGAATCCCCGAAGTCTAAAAAACGCGTTAATGACGTCTTCGAAAAATAACGAGAGGATATATTGCGCGGTTGCCGGCTTATCGGCCAAATCTCGCGCTTTTCCCAGCCAATGGAAACATTCTGCCTTCATGCGAATCTGTTCATTGATGCTGACGGCGGGGGGGCCTTGTCGGAAGCGCTGGTTGGCTCGTTCGAGGAGTTTGGCGCCGATGCCCTCGTGGTCGAAGAGGATGCGGGCTTTTCGGAGCAGAGAGGGGAGGCGCGGGGAGTAGGCGAGATCCTCTTCAAGCTCATGATGTCCGCGATAACGAATGTCGGCTAGCCGATCGGCGACACGGACGATCTCATGGCCGTCGGCCTGTCCTTTCACGAGCGCAATGAGATCGATGTCGCTGTGAGTCGTAATGGCGCGCCGCACGCTGGACCCCACGAGGATCACACTGACGAGATCGCCTCCGCGGCGGCCGCGGACATGGCGCAAGGCCACCGTGACGAGCTCTTCGAATCCCGGTTCGGTGATGGGGTCCGGTTGTTCCGGCGGTTCCGGCATGGCCAGCAGTTCGGCGTTCAACTCTTCTGACGTCGGAGTGGGATGAGTTACGGGGCTATCCATGATTAGACTTTCTGTGCGAGCTCAATATGTTTCGGGAGCGATCCTAGCCAGTCCTCGAACGGTTCGTCCGCATCGACGATGATTTCCAATTTGCCATTGGTCAATCGCCGGACAACACCAGGGCTTTCCGGGGACAACGGGATTTCAACCCATTCGCGGTTCAGGCCGAGCGAGTCGGTGACCTCAAGGATCCGGCCGATCTGTTTGAACGATACAACTTCTAATGGCATTGGGACTCCATGATCTGCGGCATTCTAGATTTCGGTGGGAGAGGAGTCAATGAGCGAGCGAGTCACTCTCCCAGCAGGCGGGCCACGATTTCGCCGGCCTGTTCGGTCATGGCGGTGGAGATACCCAGATGGGTGACGGCCCGAAACCTCGTGCCACCGACCGAATTGATCAAGAGCTCTTCCTCTTTCAATGCGGCGACGATTGCAGGGGGCGTCAGGCGGTGGCCGATGACCTCGAACATGACGATATTCGTCTCGACATCCTGAGGGTTGACCTTGACCGTCGGAATCCGTTGCAGCCGCCGCGCCAGTTGTTTGGCGTGAACATGGTCCGTTTTCAACCGGGCGACATGGTGTTCCAGTGCATAAATACCTGCCGCCGCCAGGATGCCGGACTGCCGCATTGCGCCGCCATACATCCGGCGCAGCCGCTTCGCCCGTTCGAAGAGAACGAGATCGTTCATCATCAGGAGTGAACCGGCTGGAGCGCCCAAACCTTTCGAGAGACAGACCGACAGCGTATCGAAGTGCTGGGCATAGGAGGCTGGCGGCAAGGTGGTGGCCGCGATGGCGTTGAACAACCGTGCGCCGTCCAAATGCATCGGGATGCCATGGGTGGCCGCCACCGCGCGAATCCGCTCAATTGTCGCCAGCGGATAAATCGTTCCGCCGCCGCTGTTATGGGTGTTCTCCAGGCAGATCAATCCTGTTTGAATGGTATGCGGGTCTGTGGGGCGGATGGCGGCCTCGACCTGTTCCGCTGAGATGAGACCTCGAGTTCCCGCGACCCAATGGAGTTGGACGCCTGCCAGCGCTCCGGCAGCGCCCTGCTCGTAACGTACGATATGTGCGGTCTGCTCCACGATGACTTCTTGGCCCGGTTGCGTGTGGAGGCGAATGGCAAGTTGATTGCCCATGGTGCCGGACGGCAGGAAGAGCGCGGCCTTTTTCCCGAACATCGCGGCGGCCATGTCCTGGAGGCGATTGACGGTGGGGTCTTCGCCGTAGACGTCGTCTCCAACCTCTGCCGAAGCCATGGCTTTTCGCATGGCGTCGGTGGGTTTGGTGACGGTATCGCTGCGCAGGTCAATCATTTGTTGTCCGTATGTGTGTCGTAAGATCGTGAGCCGTGCGCATTCTAGCAAATTTTCTCCTTGCGCGGGAGAGGTTGTCACGGCAGGATGCCGGTCCTATGGCGTGGCTTCGAAAGGTGCTCCCCTCGGTGACCGATGCAGAACCGGACGAAGCCGTCCCGGTTGGCTGGGCATTTCTCTATTTCTTCTGCCTCCTCTGCGGGTACTACATCCTGCGGCCTGTACGCGATGAGATGGCGATCCAGGGTG
>VFKF01000305.1 GCA_009885705.1 Nitrospira sp.
CACAGTCTGATGAAACTCCGGAGCGATCCGGTCCAAGACCGGCATGCCGATCAGTTGATCGGCATGCGTCGCACGGAGAATCCGTTGCATCTCACGATTGACATAGGTAAACCGCCCCGCCTCGTTGACGAAGATGCCGATCGGCGCATTATCGACTAAGGACCGATACCGCTCCTCGCTCAAGCGCAACGCCTGGTCCGCACTGGCCCGTTGAATCATATAGGCCACATGACCGGCGATCGTTTGTGCGACGCCAATTTCTTCGTCAGTGAATTGATGCGGTCGGTCGTAATAGATCATGAATTTGCCGAGCAGTCCTTCGGACAAAGCCAGGGGAATGAAGCCGAGGGCGGAGAAGCCTTCTGCACGAAAGATCTCCCGATACTGATCGACAGAGGGGTCGGAAGCAATGTCATCGACCAAGATCGGCCGGGGAGCGATCGCCTCCCGCGTCCAGGGTGAATGGCCTTCCACGGCCGCCTGATACTGTTCGGACAGGCCCTGGGAGGCTTTGAACCGCATCACGCCTGCTTCGTCGAACAACAGAATGGAGGCCCGGTCTGCCTTGAGTGCCTGCAGCATGCAGTCGATGGCTTCGCGATAAATCTCTTCTTGCGAGGTAGCGAGGGACAATGTCAGCGTCATACGGAAGATGGCTTGGAGCTGGTCATATTGCCTGGCCTGATGGGCTTCGGCCTGTTTTCGTGCGGTGATATCCTCGCACGTGACCAGCAAGACGGTTTCGCCAAGGGAAGATTGGCCGACTCGGGCCGTTTCCTGCACCCAAATAATGCGCCCGTCTTTTCGCACTTTTCGAAACTCCCAATGTTTCGTCGTCTCCGGCGTCGCGAGACATTCTGACAGGCTGGTACTCACGGCTTCTTTATCGTCTTCGTGAACAATGTTGAGCACAGAATGCCCGATCAATTCCTCCGCCTGATAGCCAAGCTGCTCCGCTCCGAACCGGTTGACGGAGCGCACGGTCCCATCCGTGGCCAAGGTGAAATACATCGTCGGGGTTTCGTCGTACAGCGCCCGATACCGTTCTTCGCTGGCTCGCAGCGCCGCTTCGGCTCGCGTGCGCTCTCCGATATCGCGCATGATGGCGCAGTTGTATTCTTTCCCCTCGTACTGGAGATAGTTGACGGTTACCTCTGTATCGAGGAGGAGGCCGGTACTCGACCAATGTTTGGATGAGAAGGTCATGGACCCCTTCTGCTTCAATTCCTCCCAATGGGCCCGCCAGAGTTCTTGAGGAAAGTTCGGGTCGATGTCGTGCACGGTCATGGAGGTCAGCTCGTCCTTGGTATATTCGAGCATCCGGCAGGCCGCCTCATTTACGTGCAAGATCTTGGCAGCTGGGTCGATCCAGAAAAATGCCTCCACCGCATGGTCGACGGAGAACTGCGTCAATTTGATGACTTCCTGCATGTGCCGCAATGCGGTGATGTCTTCGTTGAGCACAATCGCGCCGAGAACGGCACCGGCTTCGTCCTGGACCGAAACGGCCGTGTTGCGGATTGTCTTTCTCGTCCCGTCAAGACATTCGAGGTCGAGAATTTCGTTCAGTGAAGGGCTTCCTGTTGTCAGTACGCGTCCCAGCGCCCAACGATGGAGTTCGCTTGAGGGACCGAACGCCTCCCACCAGCCCGCAGTAGTGGGAGTGCTTTCGATCCCGACCTGTTTGATACCGGACCAGATCTGTTTGGCCGCTGGATTGGCGAGCAGAGGCTTGCCGGAGAGGTCGGTAAACCAGACGCCTAGGGGAAGGGCATCGAGGACGGTACGCAACTGCCGTTCGCTGGCGGCCAGTGCCGATTCCGCCCGCAGACGGCGCCGATGATCTTTATAGGATCCGACAATGCTGCCGCAGGCAGCCAATAGAGGGGATAAATATTCCACCATCGACTCGTCGTAGCCGTTCGGCCGGTTTGCCAAGCCGATCATGCCGACTAATGCGGTGCCTTGATACAGCGGCAGGCCGAGGAAGGCCTCCATCGGGGGGTGGCCGCTCGGAAGCCCTCCTCGCCTCGGGTCGCGGGCGGGGTCGTTGGCGATGACCGGGGCTCCCGTCGTCATGACGGAACCGAAGAGGGTCTGGAGGTTGCGAAAAATGAGGTTCGGTCCCTGTTCACGAAAGAGTTGTTTCGTCTCGTCATTCCAGGCGATTTTGCTCAGCGCAGTGGTTTGAAGATAGGGTTGTTGGGCTTCGTCGTAGAGGACTTCGCCGATGAATCCATACTCGCTCTGGCTCGCCTTCAGGACCTCCTGTAAAACCAGGTCGAAATAGACGGAGGATTCCAGTTGGTCGATGTAGAAGGATTGGATCCGTCCAACCGCTTCGAGTAATTGGCGCGATGCCTGGCCGCGCTCCTCCGCTCGTTTGCGCTCGGTGATATTGCGCACGAAGGCGCAGTGGTATTCTTTCCCTTCGTACGACAAATAGTTGACCGAGACCTCGACAGGGATCTGCCGTCCGTCTTTGGCCAAATGAAACGTCTCGATCGCCTGGATCCCGGACTGCCTGGTTTCGGCCCAAAACCTCGGCCACATGTCTGCTTGAAAGCTGGGATTCAGGTCATGGACGGTCATGGCGCACAATTCAGCTTTCGAATACCCGAGCATCAGGCTGGCGGCCTCGTTGACATCCAGAATCTTTGCCTGCCGATCGATCCAGTACACGGCGTCTGAAGCCCGGTCGACGGAGAACTTCGCCAGCCGCAAGGCCTCCTCTGCCCGCTTGCGGTCGGTGATATCGGTGTGCGATCCGAGAAGGCGGACTCGCCGGCCGTCTGGATCTGTCACAAACGAGGCACGAGCCTCGATCCACCGGTAGGTCCCATCCTTATGCCGCAAACGGAACTCCTGCTGATAGGTGCCGATGGGATTGGTGATGTACGCCCGCACGAACTGGACGACCCCGTCATGGTCGTCGGGATGCAAGCGACCTTCCCAGGACTCAAACGCATCCGTAATTTCTGCTTCCTCGTACCCGAGCTGGCGTTTCCATTCCCTGGAGAACGAGACCTCGTTCGTGTCTGTGTTCCAGTCCCACAATCCTATGTTTGACGCCTGGAGGGCCTGCCGAAGATTATCCTGTGAGTCTCTCAGCGCCTCCTCCGCCCTTGTTCGCCCAAACAGGTTTGCCAGCATCTCTCCGACGATCTTGAGCAGCGCAATATCGTCATCCTCCCACCCGCGCTCAACCCGTACACGGTCGAATCCGACAAAACCGATCACGCCATGGGGCGAGACGATGGGGACGGTCAGGAGCGACTGAATGCCTTCCCGTTCGAATTCTTCCTTTTCGGCGCATGCTTCCGGCGGCAGATTGGCCAGTCGGGACAGGTGAGTGACCTCACCCCGCCTGTGCCGAGCCATGATCCAGGGGAAGCTGCCGGTGGGGAGGCCTTGCAGGTTGTCGATCTGCGGCACGATGCCGCGCGCACACCACTCGTACGCATTATTCATCGACATTCCGTCATCACTGAACAGAAAAACATAGCTCCGGTCCGCAGCGGTGAACTCTCCAATCGAGCAAAGCGCCCGATCGATCCCGGCGTTGAAGTCGATCGACGGCAGATTGATGAAATGTGTGGAGAGGAACGCGATGAGCCGTTCAAACTGCAGCCGATGCTGGACGAGCTGTTCCGCCTGCTTCCGCTCGGTGATGTCCTGGCATGAGCCGGACATGCGGCGGGGCCGGCCCTGTTCATCCCACATCGCCTGGCCGCGCCCGCGAATCCAGCGATAGCCGCCGCGATTGGTGCGCAGCCGGTATTCGGCATCGTAGGGTACGCGCTGCTCGATATGGGCCGCCAGCTGCCCAAAGATGCGATCCTTGTCCTCGGGATGCACCCGGCTGGCCCAATGTTCGAGCACCTCGAACGGCTCCGACTCGTCCAGCTCAAGCCATTCACGGATTCGCGGCGACCACCAGAGCGGCGTCTGCGGCGCATACCAGGGTTCGCCGGGAATGGGATGGGCATCCCAGAGCGCATCATGTGATCCTGCCACCGCCAGCGAAAACCGCTCTTCGCTCCCACGGAGAGCCTCCTCCATGCGCTTTCGCGCGGTGATGTTTCGCACGGTGCCGAGCATTCGAATGGGCCGTCCCATCTCATCGCAATACACTTGGCCGTTGCTTTCAACCCACTGGGCCTCTCCGCCGGGCGGCACAATGCGATGCTCCGATCGGTACATAGCCTGTCCTGCCAGGGCCCGCTCGATATCGGCCTGTAGCTGAGGCCCATCGTCGGGGTGAATCAACTGTTGATAGCCTGCAAATGTGCCATCGAAGGTACCGGGCGGCAGCCGCTTCACCTGCTCGCAGTTATCCGACCAGAGGACGCGTTTGGTGTGGATGTTCCAATCCCAGGTCGCCAGTTCTGCAATCTCCATCGCAAGGCGGAGACGTTCCTCCTGTTCGAAATGTTGCTGCTCCAATTCTTTGCGATGAGTGATATCCGTCTCGGAGCCGGCCATCCTGAGCGGGGTGCCATCGTCGCCCCAGAGAGCCGCGCCACGATCCAAAATCCACATGTAGGATCCGTCTTTCTGCTGGACCCGATATTCCTCGCAGAACTCCGGAGCCTGTTTGGCCAGATGAGCGTCTATCCGTTGGAGTACTCGGTCGAGGTCGTCGGGATGGATGCGGCTTCGCCACTCATCGAGATGGTTTGACACTTCATGGTCCTCAAACCCGCGCATGGCCTTCCATCGCAGGGAAAAGAAGACCTCGCCTGTCGGGATGCACCAATCCCAGATGCCGTCGTTACTCCCTTGCACAGCCAGGTGCCACCGCTCTTCACTGGCGAGAAGAGCCCGCTCAACCTGTTTCCGTTCGGTAATGTCGAGGACAGTCCCGGCCATCCTGAGCGGGTGCCCGGTCTCATCTCGATGAACATCCCCGCGGCATTGGATCTCACGCACATCGCCGTTCGGGCGGACAATGCGGCATTCGACCTCGTAGGGGGAGGGTCCAATCAGCGCATCGTTGATGGCCGCCAGAACGCGATCATGGTCGTCGGGGAGCAAGGCTGCCATGAACGTCTCGTAGACAACGCTGATTGATCTAGGCTCGTACCCGAATATCCGGTACTGTTCATCGGACCACACCTCTTCCCCAGATTCGATATCCCACTCCCAGCTCCCCAGATGGGCGAGCGCCTGCGCCGCGATCAGATGCCGCCGCTGGCATTGGAGTTCTTCCTCGACTCGTTGGCGCTGCAACTCTGCCGCAGCCCTCGCGGCGAAAATCTGCAACAGATCTTTGACGAGGGAGCCGCACGTCATGGGCCGGCTATCCATGACGACGAGGAGACCCAGTGGCTGTCCGGACCGGTCGAACAAGGGCATTCCGCAGTAGCTGTCCACGTTCATTTCCGCAAGGAGATGATCCTCCGGAAACAGCCGCTGCACGCCCGATTCGTACAGGCATAACCGTTGTCCGACCACCGTGGCGCAGGGCGTGTGCCGAAGGGCGTACTCGAACGGTTCGGCGAAGTCCGTTCCCGACCAGACGGCTATCATTCTGACCGAGTCGGGACTGTTCTGACGCCACTCCCCGACATAGGCGTAGCGGACATTGAGGGCTTGTGCGAGGTGCTTAACCAGCGACCGGAAGAAATCCGTGCCGATATCGGCCGACGTCCCTTCGACGATGGTTCGCAAGAGGTTGGCTTGTTCGGGCCCGTCCTGTCGTACCTGGTCTCGCTCGGCGAGGGTGCGCGTGAGCTCTGCCACCTGCAATTGCAGAGATTCGAGTTCTGACAGTGGACCGGTACTGCTCATAGTGCGACTCCTTGCCTCAGGCAATGGCGGCGTGAAACGGCTGGGTGTGGCTGAAGACGGCGAAATTGAGGATGCGGGATCCCTTGGATAGGGTGAGAAGGGCCGGTGTCGTATGAATTCGTAAGCAAGTCCCAATGCTGGCGACGTGAAGATCTACGAGAAACGGCTGAAGACCACATCGGCAGTATCTCTGTCGCGTGCGGAACGGGTTGCAAGATCCGCATGGCGTCCACCCTATTCGGTTGGTTCTGCACAGTCGTTTCG
>VFKF01000261.1 GCA_009885705.1 Nitrospira sp.
CCGTTGACCGGACCGCGCGGATTGCGGTCCGGCATGGTCATATAATAATCGATTCCGAACCAGTCTTCGATCCACTCGGCGGCATTGCCTGCCATATGGTGCAGGCCATAGGGGCTTCGACCATTTTCTCCGCGGTCAACGGGCGCCACGAGGGGAATCTCGTGCATATGATACTGGCCGAACATCGCGAGCGCAGATGTGGGAGGTTGCTGCCCCCAAGGGAATAGATTGCCGTGGTTGCCGCGAGCGGCTTTTTCCCACTCGGCTTCCGTCGGGAGCCGCTTGCCGTGCGAGTGACAGAAGTCCGAGGCCTCGGACCAGGTGACGTAGAGTGCCGGCCAACGTGCCAATGTCTCGGTCGAGAGGGCATGAATGGTCGTGACATGATCGATCAATTTCCGCACTTCCTCGGAGGGGAGCCGCTGGTGTTGTCGCAGCCACAGTAGGTATTCCCCGAGACTCACCTCATTTCGATCGATGTCATACCGAGTGAGCCAGACGCGCCGCTGCGGCTGCTCCGTGTCGTCATATTGAAGATCCAGGCTGAATGGTTTGTCGATGTAACGCGCGGTGCCCATGATGAATGTCCCCTCGGGGACCGGCAGCATCGGAGATGTATCCGAACGTCCGGCAATCGCATCGAGAGGGCTCTGCCCATCGTTTCTTGTTTCGGCAAGAGCAGATGAGAGTGACGCGCCTATGAGTACGATGACGACGAAGATGCAACTGCCGGCGTGGAGGCAAGCTGGAATGCGACGCTTGTCTGTGATCGTGCGAGTGCTGTTCTGCATGAAGTTCCGATGCCAGGACGAAAAGGGGGTCACTATAATACGAGGATATGATCGGCACAAGGTCGAAGGGGAAGGCTCCTGCAAGCGATCTCTCCTGTCTCCCTGTCATCGTGCCATGGTCCATAATCCGGTATGAATGGGACGTCAGCGCCCCATCAGTCCGAATCTTCAGACAACGCACAATCCACTTCTCCCATCAACAGTTTGTCGTAACCTCGTCGCGAGTCATGGGACGTCGATGTCCCATGACTCGACGCGACACACATCCGCCAGAATCAAGATTTGCAAGAATCATTGAGGAATCTATTCTTCGACTCCAACGCGCTCAGATGGAACACAATTTGCTAGGTAGCATCGGGTGCAAATTCAGCGGGTGAGGAAGTATTTACGATCTGTCCGGTGAAGGCTGCGTAATTTATGGACTGGCCTCCTGAAATCGCAACCGCGAAGAGTGGAACCTTCACCGGACTATATTTTGACAGGACGCGAATGCGCGATGCCGCGCCGGCGTCGAGGGCATGGAGTTGTTGTGGATGGACGGTATTCAACGGTTTTTGTTCAGGAGGGGGAAAGGATGACCAGTAGAAAGATCATGAGTCAGGCCGGAGTCGCGTTGCTTGCCGCCGTCTTAGGCGTCACGCAGACATGGGCGGAAGCGACTCCTCATCAACATACGGCCGCGGAGGCGACGGTCGTCCATCAGGCTGCCGGTCCGATCTTGCAGGACAAGATGTCGAAGGCTGTCCTGCAGATTGAGCGTGAGGTCAAGACCAAGGGCCCGTTCCAGGGAGCCGGCGCCCATGCGATGCAGCAGGGTGTGTTGCTGGTGGCGGAAGATCCTGACAAGGTTGTGGTGACCCAGGGCGCTCGCTGTCCCGTGACCGCCCCTGTCCGTGCCTACGATGTCACGGCGATGAACGTCGAGATCACCGTGAATCGGTTCGGCGATTTCTATCCTGGCTACATGTACGCGCTGACCGAGAACGTAGCCGGTGTGCGCGAGGAGGAAGCGAAGAACAAGGCGGCGCGAGAGAGCGAGGATCCGACCTTTGCGGGCGGCGCCATATCGAACGGGTTGCAGGGCGATTTGATTCAGCCCCTCGTGATTCGGGCGAATCAAGGCGATTGCTTGCGGGTCACCTTGCGCAATCAGATTGCGGACGAACCGACGAACATGGTGGTGAACGGCTCCCAGATGCTGGTCGCCAGCACGGGCAAGCCGGCGAACGCGATGAACCCAGACGCGCTGGTGCCTGCCGGCAAGGCCGGTGAGTTCGAGTGGTATATTCCGATCGATCTGCAGGAAGGCGGCCGTGCATTCCACAGCCATGCCAGCCGGGATCAGTACTCGCTGGGCCTCTTGGGATCGATCATCGTCGAGCCCCGCGGCTCCCGTTTTCTCAGCCCGTTTACGGCGGAGGAAATGAAGAGCGGCTGGGAAGCCATCATCGATGTGGCAAACGGTTCGGATTTCCGTGAATTCGTCATTATCTATCACGAAGCCGGCGACGAGACGTTCCGCCTCTTGAACCGCAAGGGTGACATGCTGCCGCAACGCGACGCGCATACGGACACCTATCGTCCGGCCGCGCGGTTGTTGAACTATCGCAGTGAGCCGCACGGTGAACGTCTGGAAATGCAGGAGCATCTGGTGGGGTTTGCCGATGAGTCGCAGGGCTACGGCTCCTATACGTTTGGCGATCCGGCGACCACAGTTCCGCGATCCTATCTGGGCGATCCGGCCAAGTTCCGCATGGTCGGCGGCTCTGAGATCGTGCACTCGCACCACTTGCATGGAGGGTCCATCCGTTGGGCCAGACAGCCTGGCACCAGCAAGCTCGATCCGACATTGTCGAAGAGCGGTCCGGTCAAGTTCCCGCCGATCAGCGACACGTCGGACCGGCTCGATGTGCAATCCATCGGGCCCTCGGAGATCTACGACGAAGTGATCGAAGGCGGATCGGGCGGCTTGCAGGCCTTGGCCGGCGAGTTCGTGTTCCATTGCCATATCCCGCAGCATTATGTGACGGGCATGTGGGGTTTCTGGCGCGTGTACAACACGCTGCAGACGCCGGGCGTGCAAACCGACGTGATGAAGCCACTCGTCGAGTTGCCGGACCGCAAGGGCAAGATCAAGCAGGCGGTCAGCTCCGATAAGCTGGTCGGCACGATGGTGGATTGGTACGGCGGCAAGAAGTACGAGATCACCAAGGACAAGACGGATTGGAAATCCAATCCCGTAAAGGTTTCGATCAAGGATTGGGTTGAGTACATGCTGCCGCCGCAGGGCTTGCCGGGCAAGACCGAAGATCAGGTCAAGCAGGCGCAGGCGCACGATGCGACGGTGGTGAATTGGAAGTGGGACGGCGCGCGGGCGATGAACGAGCCGGAGACCCCGCACAAGTGGGCGGACTATGTCTCGCCGACTCCGTTGCAGCGTCCGGCGATCACCTTCGATCCGCAGACCGGCAAGCTGGCCTTCCCCTGGTTGCGCCCGCATCTCGGGAAGCGTCCGCCGTTTGCGCCCAACCATGGCGGCGCGCCCTGGTTGGAGCCCTTCCGTGTTCGTGAAGATGGCACGAGAGGCACGGAGCCTCCTGTGCCCGGTGCGCAGGGGCCCTGGAGTCTCTGTCCGGAACATGCGCCGAGAAAGTATTTCAACATCCATTCGATCACCCTGCCGATTACCCTCAAGCCGGCGACCGCGAAAACCGCCGCGATTGTGGATCCGATCGGCATGATCTATGTGTTGCATGAAGAGGAAGAGGAAGTCCGCAAGAATCCCAAGAAGCAAGTGCCCTTGGTGATCCGCGGAAACGTGCACGATTGCGTGGACGTGATCTTCAAGAACGAAATCCCGGACGATGCGCGGACGGGATGGGCGAACAAGATCAACCTCCATCCGCATTTCTTCCAGTTCGATACGAGCGCGTCCGATGGTCCGACGATCGGATTCTCCTACGACATGTCGCTGCGGGCCTTCACCATGCTGGAAGATCCGCAACCGGACAAGGGGATGCCCTTGCCCGGCAACACGGTGCTGACGGCGGATACGAAGGCCGGTGCACGCAGCATCACGGTGAAGAGTACGGCGAAGTTCCATGTCAACACCGAGCTCGGCGTGGCCATGGATGACCCGAAGTATTTCGAAGTCGCGCGGATCAAGGACATCAAGGGCAATACGATTACCTTCGATGCGCCATTGAAGTACGCCCATAAGAAGAACGACATCGCCAGCGTGGAATTCATCCGTGAGCGCTGGTATGTGGATGCGGATCTCGGGACGGTCTACTGGCATGACCATGTGTTCGGCACCGATACCTGGGGCCATGGCCTGTTCTCGGCCTTCATCACCGAGCCGCCGCGCTCGACCTATCACGATCCGGTGACCGGGAAAGAACTTCGGAGCGGTCCGATCGCGGACATCCACACCCTGGAGCCGGTGTCGGCCCATATCCGGGGCAGTTTCCGCGAAGTCATGATGCATATCATGGACAGCAATGCGCGATCGGCAGAGCTGATCACCACCGACAATCCGCAAGCCCGCATGGGAGCGGTCACGGTGGACGGGCCTCCGTCGCATCAGTTCCCCGAGCGGATCAACAAGTCCGCCATGACATTTCTGAACGGCGGCGAAGCGACGACCGGCAGCGGCTACAGCATGCGTGTGGAGCCGTTGAGCGTGCGTTTGGCCAACAATCCGGATCCGTCGAAGTTGTTTGTGTCCGGTATTCACGGCGATCCTGGCACGCCGTTGCTGCGGGCCTATCTCGGCGATCCGATTATGGTTCGTGCGCTGGTCGGGTCCGCCAACGAAGTCCATACGTGGCACGTCACGGGGCACTGGTTCCCGATGGAGCGTTACGGGATCATGGCGATGCCGCGCAGCACGGTCCATCTGGTAATCGGTGAACGCTACGACCCGGCCATTCCAGCCGCGGGCGGACCGCAGAAACAAGCGGGCGACTACATGTATTACAGTGGCCGCGCGTCGCACTTTGCGGAAGGCAGCTGGGGGATCTTCCGGGTGTTCGACGAGCTGCAGGGGGATCTGAAGCCCTTGCCGAGCCGTGAAGAGATCCAGAAATCCGCATCCTCAGTCTGTCCGGCGGAGGCGCCCGTGAAGACCTTCGACGTGTCGGCGATCGACCACCATATCCGGTTCCACGATGCGGCACCGGAACAGATGGAAGTCGATCTCGAACGGAAGATGGTCCTGGGCAACGAGCAGGGCAAGATGTACGTCCTGGCCGCAGATCGTGCGAAGGTCAAGTCCGGCGACGTGAAGCCGAGCCCTCTGACCCTGCACGTGAACGTCGGCGATTGCGTGAAGATCAATCTGAAGAACGAGATGGCCAAAGAGCGGGCCGGGTTCCACGTCGATATGATGGCGTTCGATCCGAAGGATTCGTTCGGCGCCAATGTCGGCAACAATCCCGGCGATCAAACGATCGCACCGGGCCAGAACAAAACGTACACCTACTACGCGCATCCGGAGTACGGTGAACTGGCGGCCCTCGTGCAGGATTGGAGCAACGTGGTGGAGAATCCGCGGAACGGTTTGTTCGGCTCCATCATCGTCGGACCGAAGGGCTCGCGCTACCGCGATCCGGTGACCGGCGACGACATCACGATGAAGAGCAGTTGGCGCGCCGACGTGCTGGTGGATCGTACGATCCCCGGCAACGATACGCGGAAGAACTACCGCGACTTCTCGTTGATGTTCCAGGACGAGGATAATATCGTGGGCGTCAGCTTCATGCCCTACATCCAGCAGGTGGCCGGTATCTCGGCGGTCAACTATCGCTCGGAACCGACTGCCTGGCGGATCGAAAAGGGCTGCGATCTCTTCCAGGTCTTCAGTTGCGTGAAGGCCGGTGAGGAGCCAGTGACGCCGGTAATTCAAGCGCATCTCGGAGACCCGGTGGCGATTCACGTGCTCGGCGCCTTTAGCGAGCAGGTGCAGTTGTTCACCGTGGACGGCCACGAATGGCCGCATGAGCCGTACATGCAGGGTGCCGACCAAGTCAGCACCATGGAGTTCGGCGGGTCCGAGATCATCAACGCCTATCTGACGGGCGGAGCCGGTGGTCCGAATAAAATCGTCGGTGATTATATGTGGAAGAACCAGCGTCCGGGCTTCACCAATGCCGGGCAATGGGGACTCTTCAAGGTTCTGCCGCTTGGTGACCAGCACATTCTCTCACTGGGCTCACCGTCTCCTGCCGGTAAGACGGCGGAGCGTGAGACGGCAGGCGGGAGTCTCGTGCGGACATCGATGGGCGGACGATAGGCAGCATCCGGTGGCCTGCATGTCGGAAGGCATGCAGGCCACCGACAACAGTGCCAAGCCGGTCCCATATCACTCAGACCATGGGGGAGCCTGCGGGCTCCCCCATGATATTTTCATGGTGAGGACGTATGCCAGGATCTGTGGGCCGATTCGCAACGAGCATGATGATAGTGGTGGTGATGACGGTTGGGCTGGGCGGCATGGCGCAAGCCGGGGCCTATGAGGAAGCAACGGTCGTCAATGGCGGGACGGTCACGGGGACGGTGAAGTTTTCCGGTGAGCTGCCGGAACCGACACGATTCGAGTTGCGCCGGTATTATGACCGGGCCTATTGCGGGGCCTTGTCGGACGGGTCGGGCTATCGGCTGCTGCGGGGGGTGTCCATCGGCGCGGAGCAGGGGCTGACCGATGTGGTGGTGACGATCGAGGGCGTGGCGAAGGGCAAGCCATTCCAATTCCAAGAGACAAAACTCGAAGCCAATATCTGCCAGTTCGTGCCGTTCGTGTCGGTCGTGCGCAATGAACATCCGCTCAGCGTGGTCAATCTGGATTCAGTGGCGCACGATTTACAGTTTTATGAGCGGGAACGCGAACATATCTTCATCATGTTCCATCGTCCGGCCCTGACGAAAGCCGGGACCAGCGATCTGGTTCGCCTGACGGGAAACCGGCGCAGCGTGACCATGCAATGCGGAATGCATCCCTACATGCAGGGCCATGGGCTGGCGGTGGAGAATCCCTACTATGCCATCACCGGGATGGAGGGGACCTTTGCGATTCAGGATCTCCCGGCTGGAACCTATCGCATCAAGGCCTGGCATCCGATACTCGGTGAAAAAGAACAGACGATCACGGTCGCGGAGCAAGGGAATGTGTCGGTGGGATTTACCTTTGAGGCGAAATAGGCCATGACACTGCGCCAATATGCGAGTGCCTGCACGATCGCTGTCTGTATCTCAGTGATCGGTGTATCCGCCCTCTTGGCCGAGGGAACGGCGGCTCCCTCGGTGAGCCGCGTCGAGGTGGTGCTCGCCGATCGCTTGAAGAGTCAGGTGGCGGCGGTACGCGAGGAGTTTGCCCAAGCCGGGTTGACGAACGTTCACTTTCAATTTGCCAAATTGGGCCAGCCACCTCAGAACATCGGCCTCGGGCGTGACGTGCCGGCTGAACTGGCACGGGAAGCGATTCGCTTGGCGCTCAAATACAATCTGGGCGTCGGGATTCTGTTGCCTGAACGGCTCTTTCCTCCACGCTTCGTGACCATCGCCTCGTCGAATTACGACGACACGGTCGAGTCTAGGATCGATCGGGCGGCGCTGGCGCAGCTTCAGAACCCTGAACTGACGACAGATGAATTCCATCGCCTCTATCGTGAATTCACCTCATCATCGGCGGACTTGAAGGGACGGTATTAGGATGGAAAACATGCGGCCGATTCCGACTCGCACTGTAGGGATGATCGCCGCCATGCTGTTGGGGGCTGTCACGCTCATCTGGCTTCAGCCGGTGTTGGCCGGAGAGGTATTTTTGGCGTCTGACATGTCTGGCCCGAAGCTCCGGGAAGAGGCGGATGATTTGATGAAGAATGCCGAAGAGATGGTGGCGCATGGGGGAATGGGGGACACCAAAGCGATCGTCCATCACTGCAGTGTGGTCAGTATACATGCAGAAGCGATTCTACAATCTCTTCCTCCGACCGATTTGCATGGCAAGGAAGCCCGGCCCTACCTATTGGAGGCGATCAAGCAATGCCGGCGGGTTGCGGACTTGGGGGATAGGGTCGATCCGGGGGCGAGTTTGAATCCGGCGATCAAAGCCAGAACGGCCGTGCAGCAAGCCGTGAAACACCTGGCTGCTGTCAGGGAGAGCGGAGCCTAATACCCTCTCGACGCGACGGGGAGAGGGCCTAGCAGGCTGTTGATAAAGGCCGCCAGCGGCGTTCTCGCGGCGCGCAGAGACTCAACGTACTGCGAGAGTACGCTTCGCCTCTCCGCTTGCTGCGGCCTTGCTGGACGGCCTTTCTGACCAGCCTGCGACAACTGCTGCTAGCATCTGCGACTGTTCTGGCATGCACATTTCTGCAGTGGCTTAGTAGTGTGTCAACAACCTGCTAGTTCCCTCCGGCAACGGGCTGCCGAGCCTCGGCAGTCATGTCCTTCACGGTCGATGTCCGCTGCCGGTCTTTGCAAAGGTATCTCCCAGATTTTCCATCAGCTTAGTCAGTGCCTGGCGGCGTGCGGCGGTGACTCCATCGCGATCGTCCACTCGTGTGGCTGGTCCGACGATCTTCGACGATCCCTGCGCCTCTTTCTGCGCCAGCTTGGCTTCTTCACGCACATCCCACAAGGCCGCCCGCACGAGACAGAGGGCATCGCTGTGGGTGCCGTCGGCGAAATAGGCCCCGAGAATTGTCCAATACAATAAGAGGCCCTTGTAGTTGTTATAACGATCGACGGTCGCAGCGCCATCCACGATGAGCAGGAGGTCTATGCCCTGTCGTATAGCGGATTCGCGTAACTGTACTAATTGGTTTCCCTTGATCGACGCGATGTGGATGAAGGAGGCGCTGCTGATGAGGCGGTCGCGTTGCAATTCGTTAGTCCAGGCCAGGAGAGACTCCCGATTGGCATCGGTCCACTCGAACTCATGGTGCAGGAATCCGGTCGGCATGAGATAGATGCCCAACTTCGGAGGGCCCTGGTTGGCTGACTGGTTCGTCATCGATGGTGAGGGGACCGTACCGACGAAGCGAGCCTCTTCATTGTTCAGCGTCTGTTGGAGGGAATCAAGATGGAGGCCTTGGCTGCTTGCACAGCCAGTGAGGAGTAACGAAAGGGCCAGCGCTATGTATGATGGAACATTCATGTCGGCATCGTATTCATGTGGACGTTGGAGAGGTTTTCCAGCGCGAGTATCAGCGCGTGGGTTCCGCTCCTGCCATGCCCGAGCTGTTGGACGGTCTGGTAGAGCTGGTGTACCAAGGTGAGACCTGGCAGGGCAAGCCCCATCCGTTTCGATTCCTCCAGCGCGAGGCCCATATCTTTGACGAAATGCTCGACGAAAAATCCTGGATCAAAGTTGCGTTGCAGAATACGAGGCGCGAGATGATCCAGCGTCCAACAGGCGGCGGCTCCGCCACGGATGGAGTCCAGCATCTTGTGCAGATCGAGCCCCGCCTTGTAGCCATAGAGCAGACTCTCGCAGACACCGATCATCGTGCCGGCGATCACGATCTGGTTACAGAGTTTCGTCTGCTGTCCGGTGCCCGGTCCTCCCTGGTGCACGGTCTTTTTCCCCAATAGCTCGAAGAGCGGCATGACGGCTTGCACGGATTCGCTGTCGCCTCCGACCATGATCGAGAGAGTGGCATTACGCGCGCCGACATCCCCACCGGATACAGGGGCATCAATCGCTGAGAGCCCCTTGGCCGTTGCACGTTCGGCGATCTCGCGGCTGAGGGCCGGGTCCGTCGTCGTCATATCGACGAGCACCCTGCCTGGTTGTGCGCCGGCAAGGATTCCATCTTCGCCGAAATAGACGGTCCTCACGTCCTGAGGAAAACCCACCATCGTGAACAGCAGATCCGATTCAGCGGCGACTGCTTTTGGATTCTCGGCCCACGTTGCGCCGAGGTCCAGCAGCGCTATGGCTTTGGATTTTGTGCGGCTGTGGAGGGTGACAGGATATCCCGCTCGGAGCAGATGGCCGCACATCGACGATCCCATCACGCCTGTGCCGATCCAACCGACTCTCGTTTGTGACGGAGTGATCATGTGTGAAATCCTTGCCTAGTCGATACAGAAAAACTACTGTGGTACGTCAGGATGCTCAAACAGGCCGTCCAGCAAGGCCGCAGCGAGTGAAGGGCCGAGGCGTACCCTCTGGGGTACGTTGAGGGTCTGAACGATGTGAGAACGACGCTGGCGGACTGTTTCAGCATCCTGCTACTCGAGTAGCGGAGTGATGCGATCAGCCACCGCCTGAATCACACCCTCTCGTTCTCCTGCCACCGCGACTCCCTGGAAACTCAGATAGTAACCACCGTGGCTTGGCGCTTGGACTGTCGCGTGGAGTTCGATGCGTGTGCCGTCTTCCACGTCGGGATCTTTGACCGTCGGGAGCCCACAGCGGCCAAACGACGCCACATTGATCGAAGCCGTCTCGTCTTCCAAATAGAAGAGGTAGGCGCCGTAACAGGTGGTGCCGGCCGGCAGCGTATAGGGATCGAGGGGCTGCACGTTTCGAACGGTGCCTTGTAGGATCACCTGCCGAAGGTGAAAGCGGCTCGGTTCGTCAAGAATCTCGCGAACCGTGATGGGATCAGCGGCGTGAGTCGCGGATGGCAGTGCAGTCCAGCACAACCAGATGGCGATACAGATCGAAACCGCTCGCATGTGTGTGTCGAACCATTCGATGATCATAGGCCGTGCATTCTACCATTCTTGCCGTCGCGGTTCGCACTGTTGCGGAAGGACCGTCTCTTTCGTAGTTGGGACACAGTCGGTATAATCCGCGGCATCTTTCAGGAGGACGAATCATGACTGTAAACGACCGACAACTTGGAATCTATATCACGGAGACCCGCCCAGGGTTTGAAGATCTACTTGGTCAGATGGTGGAGATTCCTTCGATCAGTATGGATCCGGCGAAGGCTCCCGACATTCGGCGCATGGCGGAATTTGCGAGGCAGGTGCTGAGGGGCTTGGGGGCGGAGGCCCAGATTGTGGAGACAGGCGGCTATCCGATCGTGTCGGGCGGATGGATGACCGGCGCCCAGCATCCGACGGTCACCATCTATAACCATATGGATGTGCAGCCGGCCCAGGAGCCGGAATGGAAGCAAGCGCCCTTTGCGTTCAAAAACGAGAACGGGCTCTACCATGGCCGTGGTGCGACGGACGACAAGGGGCCGGCGCTCTCGGCCCTGTTCGGCGCGCGCTACGCCATCGAGCAGGGACTGCCGATCAATATCCAGTTTCTCTGGGAGCTGGAGGAGGAAATCGGGAGTCCGCATTTCGCGGCAGGCCTGAAAAACCGCGCGGCGATTCCTCAGCCGGACTCCGTCGTGGTGTCGGACACTATCTGGCTCGCCAAAGGAAAGCCCGCCATGCCCTATGGTTTGCGCGGCCTCTTGGGCGCACGACTCACGCTGCGGACGGGCACAAAAGACGCCCATTCCGGTGTGACCGGAGGCGCGGCGCGTAATCCGCTCGCGGAATTGATGGAAGTCGCGCATGCCTGTGTCGATGCCAAGAGCGGCAAGGTGAAGATTCCGGGATTCTATCAGGATGTGGTCGAGCCGACCAAAGCGGAGATCAAGAGCTTCCTCGCATCGGGTTTTCAGGTCAAGAGCTTCAAGCAGGCCTATGGATTTCAGAAGCTCCGCACGGAGGATCCCGCCGAGATCATGCGCCGGATCTGGGCCGCGCCGACGTTCGAGGTGCATGGCTTGACGGGTGGCTATCAGGGGCCTGGCGTAAAGACGATCGTGCCGGGCCATGGCGAACTCAAAGTGAGTATGAGGCTGGTGCCAAATCAAACTCCCGAGAAGGCTTTTGCGCTGCTCAAGCGTCACGTGGCCAAGATCAACCCGAATGTGAAGGTGGAGAAGGAAGGCATGTTGCATCCGTTCAAGGGCAGTTTCGACGGGCCCTATGTCGATTGTGTGAAGCGGGCTGCGAAGGCAGGCTTTGGAAAAGAACCTGCCTTCATCCGTGAGGGCGGATCGATCGGTGCCGTGGTCACGATGCAAAAGGCCTGGAAGGTGCCGATCCTGTTTATGGGCTTGAGTCTACCCGAGCACGGGTACCATGCGCCGAACGAATATTTCGACTGGGGCCAAGCTTCCAGCGGCATGAAAGCATTTGCGCATTATTTTGAGGAGCTGGCGAAGATGGG
Organism: Nitrospira sp.; assembly: GCA_009885705.1. GTDB lineage: Bacteria > Nitrospirota > Nitrospiria > Nitrospirales > Nitrospiraceae > Palsa-1315. The sequence continues at coordinate 11,983 of VFKF01000261.1, forward strand.
GAAGAAGTAAGGAGAAGCCAGACCATCCTTCTTGCTCGCTGAGGCCCCACGATGAAGCAGTGGTCCCTCAATGCGCGCAGTGAAGGCTAGTCTGGCCACTCCCTACCAAGAGAAAGGTATACTGAGCATTTTTCGCTTGGCCTGCTCTCGTTCTCGATCCTTCTTATGTTCGATCAGCAATTTTGCAGTCACCGAATTTCTGCTTTTCAGCATTCCGCATAGGCTATGGATGTACTGCTTTGTAATGGGCTAAAAGAGGATGTCACTCCCGTGCTCGGCGAAACACACCTTACTCCTCCGTGCTGAAAAACGCTTCCGATAGTCATGACATTCGGAACTGCGGGAATCTCCCCCCTGCCACGCCATCACCTGGCGACCGAAGAAGAAATTACGAGAGATGTTGAGCTACCTTGTTAGAGTGAGAGACGGAGGTTTTTGGCTTTTTCAGTTAGTTGACCCTTCACAATTTCATCATTCATGAGTGAGAGAACATCGAAACCAATGCGGATTCGCACTTCTATGCCGAAACGGACCAGTGCTTCTAATTCACTCTCAGGATAATTAGGCTCAACCGCATCTTGAGTGTTCCTACGTCTCACGTGCTCGCTTCCGCCGTGAGTCAGATCATTAAAGTCCCTCCTGTTCGTCTTTTCATTGGCGTGTATCCACGCACTACCAGTTGCCGGATCGTTACCAATCGCTCTTAAGAGTTTATCCATCCCTGGAGCTTGACCATTGTTGAATTCGATTATCTCCTCGTCCGATGCAAATCTCAGTAGCCAAAAGCCGCGGACGTAGCTTTCGAAAAGAGGACGACCTAAGGTTAAAGCTGGACCGGGAAGTCCGGCTTCTAGTAAGAGAA
>VFKF01000275.1 GCA_009885705.1 Nitrospira sp.
ACGAGAAACGGCTGAAGACCACATCGGCAGTATCTCTGTCGCGTGCGGAACGGGTTGCAAGATCCGCATGGCGTCCACCCTATTCGGTTGGTTCTGCACAGTCGTTTCGGAGGCTGGAAGTGTCCTATGAAAGGCCGTACAAAGTCTAGATGCAAATGGGGCTACGGACCGTCTGGAGCCGAAGGGCGAGAGGCTGAAGAACTGAGCTGACCCCGAAGGGTCTATTCCGCATGAGGGCGATGGGGCTGTGCTGGAGAGGAGAGAACCGGGTCACAGGCTCTGATGGTGCCGAAGGCGGGACTTGAACCCGCACGGCTTGCGCCACACGCCCCTCAAACGTGCGTGTCTGCCATTTCACCACTTCGGCATCAGAGGTCGTTTCAACGACGAGGGAAGCGCATTATAGAAGTGGGCCAAAATCCTTGTCAATCCATAGTCGCTCCGGTAGAATCGGGCGGCTCATACTCACCGGGTCCCCCAACGTTGTGCAGAGTCACCAGATCCTCACCTCCACGCTTGATGATGCCGCTGAACGGCAGGTCGACAGGCCTGTCGCTGCGCTGTTCGACGTCGACAACACCCTACTGCCTGGCATCGCCAGCGAAATACGATTCTTTCAGTATTTGTGGCGCCGAGGGCTGGTGGGATGGGGTGAGCTGAGCCGGAGCGCGGCCTGGCTGGCGCAGCATGTACCCCCGTTCTCGCTGCACTCGCTCCGGGAACGAAAACTCTATCTGGCAGGAAAGCGCCCTGCAGATATCGAATCCTGTGCGAAGGAGTTTTGTCAGGGAGAGATGATCGGCAAGGTGTCCCGAGAGGGCCGCGCGAGGCTGGACGTGCATCGCCAGGCTGGCCACCAGCTGATTCTTGTGACCGGCGCGCCAGAATTTCTGATTGCGCCGCTTGCAGATTTCTTGGACGTCCCGACGGTCTTCGCGGCGAAACCGGAGCAACGGGATTCTCTGTATACCGGCGCCTTGATTCCCCCGCTGCCCTATGGCCTGGGCAAACGTGAGCTGATTCTCGCTCATGCCCAGGATAAGGGCCTCGATTTAGCCGGGTCCTACGCCTATGGCGACAGTCCCGGCGATTACGACCTTCTTGAACTGGTCGGGTATCCCTTGGCGGTCAACCCGATCAGGGGCATGGCTCTCATGGCCAGCCGGCGAGGTTGGCCGGTCGCAAGATGGACATAACAACGTGAATGGCTCAATGTTAACCATTTCTA
>VFKF01000291.1 GCA_009885705.1 Nitrospira sp.
CCGCTGGCCTCTCGCCTCTTGCCGCTCGGTTCGTCCTCGATGATCAAGACGACCGATACGATTATCGCCATCGGCGCCTCGACGGGAGGGACGGAAGCCTTGCGAGCGGTGCTCGAAGTCCTTCCGCCGAATACGCCGCCGATCATCGTGACGCAGCATATGCCGGAACGATTCACGAAGACCTTTGCGGACCGCTTGAACACGCTCTGTCGCATCTCCGTGAAGGAGGCGGAAGACGGCGACAGTGTGTTGCCGGGGCATGCCCTGATCGCTCCCGGGAGTTATCACATGACCTTGGTTCGTAGCGGAGCCCGCTACAGCGTCCGCCTCAACCAGGACCCTCCGGTCAATCGGCACCGGCCTTCCGTCGATGTGATGTTCGACTCCGTCGCGCGGTATGCGGGCGCGAATACCATCGGCGTCATCTTGACGGGCATGGGCGGAGACGGCGCCAAGGGGATGTTGTCCATGAAACAGGCCGGGGCGTTCAATATCGCACAGGATGAGGCCACATGTGTCGTCTTCGGGATGCCGAAAGAAGCGATCAAGATGGGGGGCGTCGATAAGATTCTGCCGTTGGACGATATTCCTTCGGCCATTTTGACGCAGGCGAGCAGACTGTAATTATGCCGAAAGGAAGTCCTATGCAACTCGAATCAAAAGTGAATTCCACGTATACGCTGCTTCAGTTGAAAGGCGCCTTTACCTTTGCCGATCGCACGACATTCAAGGATGCCATCGACAAGGCCTCGCAGGCGGGTTGTGCACGATTGATCGTCGATCTTCATGAGGTCACGTTTCTGGATAGCGCGGCGATGGGTGTGTTAGTCGTGACCCATAAGCGGTTTGTACAGGAGCAACGAAAGTTCTGCCTGTTGAAGCCGACTGAGCAGACGCTGAAACTGCTGACGTTTGCCGGCATTCAAAAGATCATCACGGTGTACTTGTCAGAGCAAGAGGCGTCGATCGGCAACGCCGCGTAATGTGGCAGGCCGCTCCCGGTCATCAATCAAGGGTATAGTTGTTCCTGATGGATCGTATGATACAGCCGACTTCACAAGCGTTTGATGCACAGGCCGAGTCGCCCGATCACGGCGCGCCTCCCTCCGCCACTATTTTACTGGTGGATGATGACAAGCTCTTTCGCATGATCATGGTCGCTCGGCTGAAGAAGCTCGGCTATCGGGTGTTCGAAGCAGAGGACGGTGAACAGGGATTGGCGATGCTCCGTCATCTGCAGCCGGACCTGACGATTCTCGATTGGATGATGTCGAAGCTGAGCGGGCCGGACGTCTGCGAATTGGTTCGGCAGGATCCGGCGTTGAAATCGATCCAGATTATCCTGATGCCCGGACATGACCGGCCTGAGGATATCGAAGAGGGATTGGATCGAGGCGCTGATGGTTTCATGAGCAAGACTGCCAGCCCGCAAGAGATCGGGGCTCGTGTGCATGCAGCCCATCGTACCACCGCACTGCTGCGCAACCTCGCCTGCGCGCACGATGTGATCAAGGCCAAGGAGCAGATCATGCTCGCCGAGCTGCAGTCGGCCGCACTGTTCATGGAATCGCTCTTGCCAGAACCGGGCGTGCCGGCTCCGGGCATTCAGCTGTCCTGGCACTATCAACCGTCCCTCATGTTGGGCGGCGATTTGTTCGGTGTGAGGCGATGGTGTAACGACCATCTCCGGTTCTTTATTTTGGACGCTTCAGGATATGGCGTGTCGGCTGCGTTGCGCGCCACGGCTCTGATAACCTTCCTGCACTCCGATTTTTTGCTGGAGGCTGTCGGGTCGTACGATCCCAGCGCCATCATCACCGAAGCGAATCGGCGTTTTCCTCTGACGTCGGAGGGGGAGTATTTCACGCTCTGGGTCGGTGACCTTCACCTCCCGACTTGGACCCTTCGGTTAGCGTCGGCGGGACATGCCGGCGCGATCCTCTGCTCTCCGCATCACCCCTCGGAGTGGCTTTCAGATACAGACATGCCCCTGGGGTTCGATCCCGAGAGCACATTCACAACCAGGCCGGTTCAGATTCAATGCGGCGATCGGCTCTATCTGACCAGCGACGGCATCGATGAAACCTTGTCGCCGGAGCAGGAATTGTGGGGCAAGGAAGGGCTGCAGGACGTGCTTGAGCGTGACGCGGCGCGTTCCGTCTACGAGGTGATGAATCACTGCGTGCAGGCATCATGCGCCTGGCAGCAGGCGGAGGATTTCCCAGACGACGCAGCGCTTGTTTGCCTGGCGCGGACCGCATGAGAAGCCATGATTCATGGACAGGCCGACATCGGCATGGCGATCCACATGATGCACGGTTTGCTCACTCATATGAGCCGTAGCTGGTAACGGGCGGGGGAGAAGGCCGGGAGCGACCGGTGAAATGATGATCGCGCGCGTATATTAAGAAAGGAATCTCGTATGGAAATCACACAACGTGTTTCGAAAGACGCGATCGTACTGGATGTGAACGGCGACCTGACCTATAGCAATCGGGCGGCGTTCAAAACTGCCGTCGAGCAGGTGAAAAGCCGGAACTGCCAGCACCTCATCGTGAATCTGGAGCAGGTTCGATTCGTGGACAGTTCCGGTCTCGGGCTGCTCGTCCTCTTGTCGCAGAGCTTCAAGCTCTCACAGGCCCAGTTCAGTCTCCTGAAGCCGCAGAGTTACGTGCGGGAAATCATGAGCCTGGCGAATATTCCGAAAATGATCCCGATCTATGAGACCGAGGGGGACGCGCTGACGGCGCGCGCGGCGTAACCACTCATTCGTAAAGGGTATTGCTCATGTCTCTTCACTCAACGAACGGTCTTGTTCATTCCGCCGACGCGACGGCTCCCTCCAGTTTCCCGGTCGCGACGATTCTGCTGGTGGAGGATGAACCGGTGACGCGGACGAGCATGGCGGCGCGGCTGACGCGGTTAGGGCACCGGGTGTTAGAGGCTGGAAACGGACGGGAGGCGCTTGAGGTGGCTGGTCGCGAACGTCCCGATCTGATCATCGTCGATTGGATGATGCCGGAGATGGATGGCCCCACGTTCTGCGAAACGGTGCGCCGCGATCCGGCGATGAAATCCATCTATGTTCTGTTGATGACCTCCCACGATCAACCGGCGCAGATTGCCGAAGGGTTGGCGCGGGGTGCCGACGACTTTCTGAGCAAAGCGGCCAGCAAACAGGAAATGACGGCGCGGGTGTTGGCCGGTCTGCGCACCGGCCGGTTGGTGCGTGAGCTGGAAATGACCGGCGCTCAGCTGGAGTCGTCCTTGGTCCTCCTGCAAACGAAGCAGACGGAGATGGAAGCCGATCTGCAGTCGGCCGCAACCTTCGTCCATTCCTTGCTGCCCCAGCCGGGAAGTCCGGCTCCGGGCCTCTCGCTGGCTTGGGAGTACCAGCCGGCGCTGACCTTGGGCGGCGATCTCTTTAATGTGGCCGCCATCGATGCGGATCATCTGGGCCTGTATATTTTCGATGCGTCAGGACATGGTGTGGCGGCTGCCTTGCGGTCGGCATCGTTGATGACGTTCCTTCGGGTAGATAACATCCTCCGGGAGATCGGTTCATACGATCCGGAGAAGGTGTTGCGTGAAGCGAACCGGCAGTTTCCCTTGAGTGCTGAAGGAGAGTATTTCACCCTATGGGTCGGGCAGATTCACCTGCCGACTAACAGGCTGTCCTATGCCTCGGCCGGCCATCAGGGCGTGCTGCTCAGCCCGAATGAGCGGCCTTCTCGATGGCTCACGCGGCCCTCCTCTCCGCTGGGATTCGATCAGGAGGCCGTCTTTGTCAGCGATCAGATTACCTTGCAGCCGGCGGATCGCCTCTTCTTGCTCAGCGATGGCATCTATGAAGCGGCGTCTCCGACCGGGGAGCCCTGGGGCTGCTGGCGATTTCAGCAAGCCGTCGAAGCGCAACAGCATGAAGCGCTTGCCACCACGATTGCCCATTGTTTTACGGAAGCGAGACGCTGGCAGGCGCAGCGCGAGTTTTTAGATGACGCGGCGGTGGTGGGGCTGGAACTGAGCGTCTGATCGGAAGGACCCTCTATGGAATCATTAGCGGTATTCGTGCTGTCCGAGGCCTTGGACCTGGCCGATGGCGATCAGGAGTTGTTCCTGACTCTGGCGAACCTCTTTATGCAAGAGAGTCCTAAAGAGTTGGCTGCGGCGCGCTCAGCGTTGGCACGGCAGGATGCTCGCGGGCTGGCGGAGGCGGCGCATAAGCTGAAGGGATCTGTCCTGCCGATCTGTGCGCCGCGCCTCTTCGAGCGTGCCCAACGTCTGGAATTGCTCGGACGCCAGGGCGAGTTTGCCGAGGCCGCGTCGGTCTGTGCGGATGTCGAGAGCTGTTTGGCCGAGGTGCATGCTGCGCTTCGGAATGTGATCGCCGGAGGATTTCCATCATGATCGCCACACCGTCGCGTATATTACTTGTCGTGGCAGATAATCCCGACACCCAGACGGTCATTCTGGAACATGCGCGGGCGAAGGGGCATTCGGTCATTGCCGCCACGAACCCGGCACTCGGATTGACGACGTTCGACATGACGCAGCCGGATATCGTGATTATGGATCTCTTTCTGCCGGATCAGGAGGGGATGACGCTGGTGAAGCAGATTCGCCAGCGCCGCCCGACCTGCCCCGTCGTGCTCCTCACCGACGCAGGTCATGATGCCTCGACGATGGAAGGGTTGCGCGCCGGCGCCCTGGATTATGTGCAGCAACCGATTCATGAGGAGGCTTTTGCGCAGGTCCTGCAACGGGCGATCTATTCGCTGCCTGCCTCCGTGGACGATGCGCCTGGCGTCGAACGGCTGGAGTATGTGCTGGTCATGGGCCCAGACCCGAATGATGTCGAGAGCACGGTGACCTGGCTCATTCAAGGGACGGCGATGGGGCTCATGGAGGCACGACAGCTCCATCTTCGAGCCGCGTTGCACGAACTCGTGATGAACGCGGTCGAGCATGGCTGCCTCGAAGTCCGCTATCGCGACAAGACGGAGGCCATGGCGAAGAACCAATATGACGCGCTGATTCAGCAGCGCCGTCAGGACGCCCGTTTTCGAGATAGGCGGGTGACGATCCGCGCGATCTACGACAAACGGCAGCAGATCTTGACGTACCACATTGCCGATGAAGGGAAGGGATTTAATTGGAAATCCCGCGGGAATCTCCGACTCGATGTCTGTCCGACTGGGGATGCCACCGGGCGCGGCATCTTCCTTACGCAGTCGTTCTTTCCCGACCTTCGTTATAACGAGAAGGGCAATGAGGTCTCGTTTACGGTTCACTTGGCATGATGTTGAATGCGGGGGTTTTGAGTTTCGAGTTTCGGGTTGAACCTCGAAGTTTTAGCAATCCGAAACGAGCAACTAGAAACATGAAACTCGAAACCAGCAACCAGTCACTCCACCGGAGGCTTTATGGACGCGAACAACCCGGCCCGTTTTAAACTGCGCATTCCAAACGACCCGATGTATCTCTTGCTACGCGAAGGCTGCATCACCGAATTCAACGCGAAGAAGTCTTCGGGAGAGAAGGTCGATCTGCGGGGCTGCGATCTGCGCGGCCTCGATCTCCGGGGGTTGGATACCGACGGTTTGGATCTCAGCGACTGTTACTTTCGACAGGCGGATCTTCGGAGTGTAGATTTCAGAAAGGCCCGGCTAGAAGGGGCCAGCATCAATGCCGCAAAGATATCAGGCGCCTATTTCCCGCTCGAACTGACCGCCAGCGAACTTGAACTCTCCCTGCTCCACGGCATCCGCATGCGCTACCGCTTGGATAAATAACCGGTTCCCCTTTCCCTCATCACCGTCTCGCTCCAGCACCCTGGTTGGCTCCGGCTCCATAATTGAGTAGACTGGTTCTGCTGATTATCGAACGATATGAGGAGTGACGATGGATTGTCTGTTCGTTCGGCATGGTCTCGCGGTTGAACGAGAGGAGTGGGACGGGAAGGATGTCGATCGTCCCCTGACGGATGAGGGCACAAGGCGAGTCCGTCAGGTGGCCGCAGGGCTGCGACGATTGGCGGTGCGTCCGACGGTGATCTATGCGAGCCCTGCGAGACGTGCGGTGGAAACGGCTCAACTGCTGCACGATCTCCTGGCGAGGCCCTCGCTCATGGAATTTCGCGATGAACTTTTGCCTGAGGCAACGCCGACAGACTTGCTCCGCCTGCTGAAACGTTGTTCAGCTGAGTCCTGCGTCATCTGCGTGGGGCATGAACCGCAGTTGGGCATGGCAGCCAGTCTTCTCCTATCCGGGCGAGTGTCCGAATCGTTTCCTCTGAAAAAGGCCGGGGCCTGCCTGATCGATCTGTCGATTCCGGTGAAGCCGGGCCAAGGGCTGCTTCGATGGTGGTTGACGCCTGGTCAGTTGCGGGCGATGGGAAAGCGGGGTTCGCAGGCTGAAGGCTGAAGGGACACAGGCTGAAGGTTCGAAGTTCAGAACTCTTTAACCTTCAGTCTCAACCTCGGCCTTCAGCCTTTTGAAGCAGCGGCTGAATCTTGTTGCGCAGTTCTTCCTGAATCTCATCCGGCGATTGTCTGGCATCGATCACCTCGAAGTGAAACTCTTCCGCCATCTTGTCGAACTCTTCGATCAGGAGCGACTGATACTTCTTAAAGCTATCGTAGAGGTCGTTCCCCAGCCGCAGGTCCATTCCCGATTCCCAAAAGTTCATGCCTTTGGTTTCGATGACGCGTAGCACGAGTGTTTCGACGTCGATCCGCATATAACAGACGAGGTCGGGGACTAAGGCAAAGCCGAAGACGTCTCTCGCCCATTGGCGGTTCCCGCTGCGCACAAAGTCTCGCGCGAGGGCCGTATAGATATACCGGTCGGCCAGGACGATGAAGCCAGAACGAAGGGCGGGGATGATTTCGTGTTCCAAGCGGTCTGCGAAGTCGGTGGCGTAGAGCAGGCTGAACGACCAGCGGTCGAGGATGTTGCCCTCCTTCGCCATTTCGATGGTTTTGGACATGAGATTGGAGCGGGTCCATCCGGTCGTGATCACGCCGTACCCCTGCACCTCCAGCCATTCCTGCAGCATCTCGATATGCGTGGAGCGGCCGACTCCATCGGTGCCTTCGATGGCGATGAGTTTCCCCTTGAGGTCACTCGGATTTAGGTACGTCAAACCGTCGCCAAAATACTGTGCGTCGACCATGGGTGCCCCGTTTTGGTTTGTAGTCTGTGAGCGCCTCTCCGACGAGCCGGCGCATGTCGTTCTGCTGGGCTTCGATGTCTTTCGTCGCATCCAACGTGATGAGCTGACATTCATCGACGATCTTCTCGTACTGCGACAGGATGCTCGACTGGAAGAGACGGAAGCTTTCGGTGAGGTCCGGGCTCAGGTTCATGTCCATGCCGGCTTCGTAGTATTTGAATTGTCCGCGCGTGCCGCCGAGGAGCCGTGAGATCGCGACTTCGATCGGCACTTTGAAATAGAAGGCCATATCCGGCGTGATGGCGAAACTGTAGAGCTTGCGGATCCATTCGGGCGATACGCCGCGGACGACGTCTCGCGCGAAGGCGGTGTACATGTAGCGATCGGCCAGGACGATCATGCCGGCTTTGAGCGGGGGTAAAATGTCGTGGTACAGACGGCTGGCA
>VFKF01000054.1 GCA_009885705.1 Nitrospira sp.
CGATGCGGATTTTCTCGTCCGAGATCTGGCGGGACAAGAACTTCGAAATCATCAACTGCTGGCCCGGCGTCCCAACGACATCCCCCAACACCTTGGCCCGCACAACATCCAACTCCTCCGGAATAGCGACCTTGACGCGAATGGCCTGGGCCGTCGGCCAAGAGACGCGCTGGATCGAATAGTCGAAGGAGAACACCTGCTCACGAGGCTCTCGGAAGGGTCCTGTCACATTCGCAATTTGCATCCGGGCATCCATCGTGTGTCCTCGTTTCTTATGACGGTCGTTCTCCGGACAGATAACGCACGACCCGATCGGCCGCAATCGCCCCGTCACGGATACAGTCCGGAATTCCGACGCCTCGATAGCCGGCGCCGGTCAGCACCAGGCCCCCGTAGCGACTGAGGGCCCCCTCGATCTGGTTGAGCCGGTCGAGATGTCCCAACGTATACTGCGGCATGGCCTTCATCCAGCGATTCACTTCCACATACCCAGGGGTCGCCGTCACACCGCACATACTGGCCAACTCTTCACTGACCCGCGCCACCAACGCTTGGTCGTCCAATTGCAAAATGGCCTCTCGCCCGACGCCCCCGACGTAACAGCGGACCAATAGCTGGTCCGACGGAGCGCGATGGGGCCACTTGAGCGAAGTCCAGGTCGCCGCAATGAGGTCGCGTCCTTCCGCCCGCGGCACGACAAAACCAAACCCTTCGGCCGAGCCGGAGACCGCCGCACGCGGGAAGGCCATCGCAATCGTCGCCGTGGAGGCATAGGGAATCATGTCCAGCAACCCGCCGGCAATCGGCGTCAGCGGACGCACCAGCTCCGCGGACACATAGGCTGGAGTGGCCAGGACGAGACTGTCCACAGACAGGGCCGAGCCGTCGTTGAGAATGACATCGTACATCCAACGGCCTGGTTGATGTGACCGCACGCGAAGGGCCTCAACCGCACAGCCGCCCCTCAGCGTCACGCCCTGCTCCGTCAGTCGAGCCACTAGGGCCGTGACCAGATCCGATAAACCGTTTTTCAAACTCACGAACATCGTGCGCTTCGGACCGGCAGGCTTGGCCAAGGAGCCGGCCTTCCTAGCCGTCATCATCCCGCGAATCACACTGCCATACTCTTGCTCCAACTCGACAAAACGCGGGAACGTCGCCTGCACACTCATCTGCTCCGCATCGCCGGCGTAGATACCGGCCATCAAGGGCTCGAGCATCCGCTCGAAGGCCTGTCGGCCCATGCGCCGCCGGAAAAACGATGCCAGCGATTCATCATCCGGTGAGCGCTTCACCGGCATGGCCAGATCCAGTCCCATCCTCGCGAGCCCGCACCAACTCAGTAGACCGCTTCGAAGAAAGGGCCCCAATTGATTGGGCGAGATGACAACCAATCCCTCTGGAAGCTCGCGCAAGCGCCCCTGCGAAAACACACAGGCCCTCTTGCTGGTCTCGTTCGTATTGATGAGTTGATCGGTCAGCCCCAACTTGGCGCAGAGTTCGATGGCTGCCGTTTTCTGAGACAGGAAGGAATCGGGGCCCGCTTCAGTCACGAGATCACCGACACGATGGGTGACGATCTTGCCTCCCCAGTCTGAAGCCGCATCCACCACCGTACAACGAATCGGGATGCCGGCGGCGGCGGCCTGTTCGTGAAGGGCATAGGCAGTCGAGAGACCCGAGATCCCTCCACCGATGACCGCAACTGTACGAAGCGTACTCACGAGATACTGCGGTGGGATGATTCGTGTGCCTTGAGCACCGAGGCGAGCGTATCGATGAGGGCGGGCGAATCGTTCAGCATGGCGATGCGCTCAAGTTGGAGCCCCCGACCAGCCGCATACTGCTTGAGTTCGATATCGATATCGTAGAGCGTTTCCACATGGTCGCAGAGAAAGCCGATCGGCGCGACCAATACCTGTCGGTGGCCCTCACGCGCCAGCTCGTCCACAGCCGACTCCACTGTCGGCCCCAGCCATGGTTCGCTCGACCGTCCCTGGCTCTGATAGGCAAATCTCGTCGGCTGCTTGCCCAGCAACGCTGTCACAGCCTCGACCGTGCCCTTGACCTCGTCGGGATAGGGATCCTTCATCGCGACGATACGCTCGGGAAGACTGTGGGCCGTGAAGAGCACCGGCACCGTCGCTCGCACATCTGCAGGAAACTTCAGCAACGCCTGCCGGATGTTCTCGACGATCCCTGCAATCAGTCCGGGATGTCGATGCCAACTACCGACATAACTCACCGGGGCGTCACCCTGCAGCGCAGCCTGTGCCTCTTCGACTTTTTTTCGATAGGCGCCGGTGCTCAGCGAGGACTGTTGCGGTGCCAGACAAAACCCGATGATCTGTTGCGGCCCATCGACCAACAGATCGGCATAGGTCTCTTTGATAAAGGGATGCCAATGCCGCAACCCGACGTAGACGCGATAGCGCTCGCCACCGGCCTCGTTCAATCGCTGTTCGAGCTTCTTGGCCACGTCCTTGGAGATGCCAACCGCCGGGGACTTCCCGCCCGTGGCTCGATACCGCTCTCGAATCTCTTCGACGAGTTCAGGTGGCGTGGGACGGCCACCCCGCACATCCAGCAGGAAAGGCTCTACATTCTCTAGGCAATCCGGCCCACCCATGGCCATCAGAAGCACGGCAGTAGGCTTCTTCGAATCCGACATTATGTTCACCCAGAGGAAATAGCTTATGGCTTATAGCGTATGGCCAGACGAACGATGACACCTACTGCATCTAACTCCCACCATCAGCCATACGCCATATGCTCTTGGTATTATCGTTGGCTGAGCTTGTGCACCATGTCGATGGCGGCGGCCACATGCTCGATCGGAGTCGTCGGCAAGATTCCATGGCCCAAATTAAAGATATGGCCGGGCCGGCCACCGGCTCTGCGCAAAATATCGGC
>VFKF01000179.1 GCA_009885705.1 Nitrospira sp.
CGATCCCGTAAATCTGGAGATCATCGAGGAGAGTCTCGCGGACCTCGACTATCGCATCGTGACGGCTGCGGACGGGGAACAGGCCTGGGCCTTGCTGCGGGAGGGCCCGGACCGGTTCAACGTCGTGCTGCTGGACCGCATGATGCCGAAGATGGGCGGCATGGCCTTGCTGGCGCTCATGAAGGCCGACCCGGCAATCAATCCGATTCCGGTCATCTTGCAGACTGCGGCAGCCTCCACGGCGGAGGTCCAAGAGGGCCTGAGCGCCTACTATTACCTCACCAAGCCGTACGAGAAGTCGATTCTGCTGGCGATCGTTCGCACGGCCATCCAGGAATATGCGATTCGCCGGCATATGCGCAAGGAGACGCTGGCCGTCTCGCATGCGTTTACGCTCCTCAGCGCCGGACGGTTTCATTTCCGCACGCTCGAGGAAGTGAAAAGCCTGTCCACGCTCATCGCCAGCGTGTTTCCGAACCCTGAGCAAGTCGGTATCGGGATCTACGAACTGATGATCAACGCGGTGGAGCATGGCAATCTCGGCATCTCCTATCAGGAGAAGTCGAAGCTCCTCGCCACCGAAAGCTGGGAGGTGGACGTCGCGCGCCGCCTCGCGATGCCGGAATATGCCGCTCGTGTCGCCACGGTGGAGTTCGACCGTGAGCCCGGCTCGATTCTTTTGGTCATTAAAGATCAAGGCGAAGGATTCGACTGGCGCCCCTATATGGAATTTTCGGTGGAGCGTGCCTACGACCCTCACGGCCGTGGAATTGCCACGGCACACTTGATGTGCTTCACCAGCGTGGAGTACCGCGGGACGGGGAATGAAGTGATCGTGACCCTGGCATGCCCCGAGCCGGATGTGCCCTCGACCTAGGCGCTCACCTGGGAAGGACGGCTCCAGGCCAGTCTGCCGCCCCCAGTAAAGAATCGACCTGAACCGACCGATACAGATACAGGCGAGTGGTCATCTCGCAGGGCTCTGGCTCGATTGTCGCGCTCAACGCATCACCGGTGTGAGGGGGGGTAACATGGACTTGAAGACGTTCCTCTGGTACGCGGTATTGACGAGTATTACGGGCGCCTACCTTGTCGCCATGGCGGGTGTGCGCTCGGCGCATCAGCACGAAGTCTCCCATCATTCGCGCCGCATGATCGTGGCTTGCACGATCGTCGGGATCTGGCTCGTGGCCTACGTGTTGAAACAGGTCCTCTTCGGGAGGGAGCGATTTGCGGGGCCTGATACGCACTACTGGTCGCTCTATGTGCCGCTGTTTTCTGTCCATATGGCGCTGGCGGTCACGACCATCGGGCTTGGCGCCTACAACCTCTACATGGGGCTCCACCGCATTCGTTACGGGAGCGTGGGCGCGATGTCGTCCAGATTGTCGCTGCATCGCCGGTTGGGGCAATTGCTGGTCTGGACCTTCTCCGGCACCATGGCCACGGCCTATCTGGTCTATCTCATGTTGTTCGTCTGGTACCCGGGGGCCTGACAGGATGCTGAACACGTCCGCCAGCGGTGGGAAACGCTTAACGGTGAGCAATGATCGATGAGCAAAGAAACCCCTCTTACTTTAGCGTTCCGCGTTCATCGTTCTGAGTTCGCTCAGTGCGGCCTTGCTGGACGGCCATTTTGAGCATCCTGAGGCTATTCTTGCCCAGGCACCGCACGAAAGACTCCAATCGTGTACGTCGTTCAAGCGAGTGTGTGTACTGCCTGCTACGCCTGACGGAGATAGGCGTTTCGGGTTTCAGGTTCTGGTTTTCTGAGGTTGTTTCCAAAACGTAAAACTTGGAACGAGAAACTTCAAACCGAGATTGAACACACCATGAAACTGTACATGCCTGGTCCTGATCCTGTTGGGGATGCGACGTGGCTGAGGGATTTGTCCGTTCTGCTCGAACAACCCACCTGTCGCGAGTGGCGGCCTTGCGCCGGATGTACGATGCCCTGTCCCTGTTCGGCTTCGCCCATCTGTACCTGCCTCTGCGGGCCTCAATGTGTTCATGTGCCGGTGAAGATGTCGTCGGAGGGCGATCGTTATCCGATCGAGCCGAAGATCGTGGGCTTGGTATTTGGGTTCAACAGTCTGCGGATTTGCCCGCCGTTTTGGTCCTGCGAGGGCCATCAGTATCCCGACGGCTCCCTCCAGCGGGTGCCGCAAGTCTGGTTCTATACGCGCGCGCTCGCGTATCCACGCCTCCTTGGCGATTGGCTGGCGCGCATGTATTTCAAAAAGCGAATCGCACACTCCTGGCACATTTGCGTGTCCTATTCCGAACGTTGTCTGGATACGGGGTTCAGTCTCGAGCCTGACTGTAAAATACTGAATGGCTTTGTCCTGGATGAGCTGCAGCGAGACGCGGCCATCCTTTCTGAGGCGCTGGTGCCGGACGTCCGTGCGCTTGCCCAGCAATATCTCGATCAGTATCGCGCTGCTGCCTGATGAAGCCGGCGTTGGCGGACGAATGGCAGTCCCCCCGAACACCAGAAGCTCGAAACTCGAAACAAGCAACAGGAACCAACCGATTGGATCGCATCATCATGTCCGCTACGCATTCTTTCTGGCCGCTTGACCGACTCTGATAGTTAGTTTACTGTCTAGTCATGATCAAGCTCAATATTCATGAGGCGAAGACCCATCTCTCGAAGTATCTGGCGCAGCTCAAGGCTGGGGAGCAGATTCTGTTATGTAA
>VFKF01000007.1 GCA_009885705.1 Nitrospira sp.
GAGTGGGAACATCTGAGAGACTATTTCCATCAGTTCGACATCGTGATCGGCTTGAGCTTGGCGCTCATGGTGGGCTATTTTCTCTGGTCCCATTGGCCGAAACGCCGCATCACTCCGGAGTTGTAATTAGCCCATGCTCTCGATCTACAACACCCTCACAGGGAAAAAAGAGCCGTTTCACTCGCTCCAGCCGAAGACCGTTCGGATGTATGTCTGCGGCGTGACCGTCTACGACTACTGCCATATCGGCCATGCGCGGAGCGCGCTCGTGTTCGATGTGATTCGGCGCTATCTGGAGTTCAGTGGCTACCAGGTTGAATTCGTCAAGAACTTCACCGATGTGGATGACAAGATTATCAAGCGGGCACATGAACGAGGTGTCTCTTGCGACACGATCACCGCTGAGTTCATCGAAGCCTATTATCAGGATATGGGGAAACTCGGAGTCAGACGGGCGACGAACGAACCCAAAGCCACCGAACATATGGCCGAAATCATTGCGCTGGTCGGCACGTTGATTCAGAAAGGCCTCGCCTATCCAGTGGCCGGCGATGTCTATTTCCAGGTCGAGAAATACCAGGACTATGGCCGTCTCTCAAAGAGGAAGCTGGAGGATTTGCAGGCTGGAGCAAGGGTAGACGTGGATGAACGAAAGCGTCATCCGATGGATTTCGCATTGTGGAAGGGCAGCAAGCCGGGCGAGCCGTCATGGGAGAGCCCCTGGGGCCCAGGACGGCCTGGCTGGCATATTGAATGTTCCGCTATGGCGATGCGCCATTTAGGCGAAACCTTCGACATTCATGGCGGTGGAATGGATCTCATTTTCCCTCACCACGAAAACGAAATTGCTCAGTCCTGCGGCGCGACCGGGAAGGAATTTGCGCGCTATTGGGTTCACAACGGGTTCGTGCAGATCAATCAGGAGAAGATGTCCAAGTCCCTGGGCAATTTTTTCACGATTCGCGAGATCTTTGAGAAATCCGAGTGGCCGGAGGATATCGCCGGAGAGATGCTGCGCTACTTTCTCCTCGCGACGCAGTACCGTGGTCCACTCAATTTTTCCGATCACGCAATAAACGAAGCCAAGCAGACGTTGAATGGGTTCTACGATCTGTTTAAGCGTCTTGAAGAGAAAACAGAAAGTGCCACGGCTGACAGGGATCTTCCTGGAGTGATGAAGCGCTGTAGAGAGGCGTTCTGCGAAGCGATGGATGATGACTTTAATACGCCAGTGGCACTTGCAGAGCTGCAGCGGATGAAAAGCGACGTCAATAAATTGCTGAGCCTGGGCCTCTCGACGGAGGCGCGGAAAATTTCCAGAAAAGAATTCCGATCGCTCGGCAATATCCTGGGGTTGTTTCAGTTCGATAAATGGGAGTTCGTAGATAAGCCGCGGCCTGGAGATGTAGTTGTGGGTCTCACGGGTGTTGAGTCTCGAATAATGGTTGGTCAGGTGTCACCCGAGATTGAACTTTCAAAAGAGCAGATCGAACAACAGATTGCGGAGCGTCTCGATGCAAAAAAGAAGAAGAACTTTTCAAAAGCCGACGAGATTCGTCAGTTCCTCGCCTCCCGCGGTATCGTCATTGAAGATAAGCCCGACGGCACCAGTCGCTGGAAGCGATAGTCCGCCGGATCTGATCTATGGGCTGCATGCCGTGCGCGAGGCCTTGCGTGCCGGTACGCGTCCGTTGCAGCGGCTGATCCTGATGCGAACCGATCGGCAGTTTGCCGATCTCGTGCAGCTGGCGAAGGTGAAGCGAGTCCCCGTTCATATCGAGCCCCCTCCTGCTTTTGCGCGATTGGTGCCGACCGGGAATCATCAAGGTGTCATTGCCTACATCGCGGCCAAAGCGTTTAGCACGACGGAGGATATTCTCGGCCTGGCGAAGACGCGGGGTGAGAAGCCCTTCCTGGTGCTTCTCGACGGGGTCGAAGATCCTCATAATTTAGGCGCGGTCTTGCGGACGGCCGAAGCCGCTGGTGTTCATGGGGTCTTTATTCCGGAACGACGTGCCGTCGGTCTGACGCCGGTGGTGGCGAAGGTCTCGGCCGGCGCAATCGATCACATTTCCGTCGGCTGTGTGGCCAATCTGATTCGTTTGATTCAGGATCTGAAAGAGGAAGGCCTCTGGGTCTATGGCGTCGATCCGCAGGCGGAGAAACTCCATACCGATATCGACATGACCGGGCCGATTGCGCTGGTGTTGGGAGGAGAGGGTGAAGGGATTCGCCCTGGTGTGCTGGGGGCCTGTGACGACCGGATTAGAATTCCGATGTTGGGCAAGGTGCAGTCGCTGAATGTCTCGGCTGCCGCAGCCGTCACACTGTTCGAAGCGGTCCGCCAGCGCCGCAGAATTGCAGCGCCGGCGGCGAAGCCTACCGAATCTTGATCGTCCCGTCTTGGATGGCGGTCTTGAGCAGTTGCGCGGTATTCGACACACGCATCTTTTTCATCATGTTGGCCCGATGGGCCTCGACAGTTTTCACGCTGATCTTAAGACGCGAACCGATCTCTTTGTTTTTGAACCCAGCCCAAATTAGTTCAAGGATCTCCTGCTCGCGACTGGTGAGGGATTCTGGCCGTTTCTTGCGTGGTGGCGGGGCGAGGTTCGCCAGGGACGGCTTGGGCTTCGGTTTCGTCTTCGGTTTTGGCTTTGCAGCCGGTGCGGTCCGTGCCATTATCGTGTTCTCCTTTGATGAATGAATGAGTGCAGTATAATTAAACTTGACGGAGAACTTCGCAGGAGTAAACCCTCGCCAAGCACGCAGCAGATTATAGAGAATTCATACGCTATAAGTAAATTCAGGGAGATGGCCCTAGAATTACTACCTAGTCTTTTTAATTTGGCATGCGAAGTGCGTCGCTCGACGTTCAGAGTTGTTGCCGGTTTCTGAGTCGATTATGCAAGAATGGCCACTCTATCTTTTGGTCGGGATCCTCGGTGCACTGATTGGCAGTTTCCTCAATGTCTGCATCTATAGACTGCCTAGAGGAGAATCGATCGCCTGGCCAGGCTCCCATTGCCCCTCATGCGCTCACCCCATCGAGTTCTACGATAATATTCCGCTGATGAGTTACCTCTGGCTTGGAGGCCGTTGCCGAGCCTGCCGCACATCTATTTCAATACGCTATCCCCTGGTCGAAGCCGCCAATGCACTGGGCTACCTCACGGTCTTGTGGTTCTTCGGTCCCAGCTGGACGGCCGCCCTCTATGCCTTGCTGTTTTCGGCATTGGTTGTGGTGACGGGAACAGATCTCACCCATAAGATGATCCCTAATGTCATTACGATACCTGGCATGCTGGTTGGACTTCTGGGCGCAGCGACCGTTCTGCCGGTTGGCATGGTCAATTCGGTGCTTGGCCTCACCATTGGAGGCGGCATCCTCTGGCTTTTGGCCTGGCTGAGTCCCTATCTGTTTGGCAAGGAGGGTATGGGAGGGGGCGATATCAAGTTGCTGGCAATGGTCGGTGCATTTCTTGGCTGGAAGCCTGCGCTCCTCACGATCATGATCGGTTCACTCACCGGGTCGGTCATCGGCATTAGCTTGATCGCGCTACACATCATCAAGCGCGATGACTATATTCCCTTCGGCCCCTTCCTTGTTTTGGGGGCCCTCCTCTCCATGTTTTTTGCCCAGCCGCTCCTCGATTGGTATCAAGGTCTCCTCGGTCCCGGCTACTAATACTCCACGTCGTATCTATTTTGGCGTCTTCCTGTATCTGAAATAGTAATTGGACTCTCTCGTCCACCCTATCTATTTGCCCAGGGCATAGGCCTGCCTCGCCTCCATATCTTCTCGTGATGCTGCGAAACCCCGTGAATTTTCGAAGGATTCTACGTTCATTCATCAGTACGTATTCATGCTAGTAGGCGTGGGCATGGGTTTTGGAGATCGGTTCATCATTCTAAGTAGAGTTCTTCTTCGAGGGTCTATGCCGAAAGACCGACAGATGCAGGAACAGGGCTGGAGTCTGGCAGAGCTCCTCATCGTCTTGGCGATCATGGGGATCATGACGATGTTGGCCGGGCCGAGTTATCAGACATTGACTGTTAGGGCCCAGGCGCGGAGCGCCACGGCAGAGATCGCTTCAGAGCTTCGGCTCGCCAGACAGCTGGCGATGGCCAGGCGAGAGCGTCTTCTGGTCATATTCGATCGAGAGGCCCGTACGGTCACGATTCAACGAGCGGATGGCGATGGCATCCTGCACGTCTATCACTATGCGGATAAGGGGGTAGTCGTGGAAGAGCCAACTGCCGGCCCTGAACTGCTGTTTCAGCCAAGCGGCCGGGCTGCGACCCCGACCACCATTCTTGTGCGAGACAGCCAGGGCAGAGAAACCCGATTCACGGTGAGTATCACCGGAAGAGTGTCCGCATCATGATGAGGGACCGAATAGTTCAGTCAGAGTGGGGAGCTAGTTTTGCCGAGGTGCTTGTGGCGATGGCTCTCACGATGACTGGACTCGCCGGGGCGATGGGCGCGTTTGAGGCAGCAGAGCGGATCGTTCGAAATGGCATGTTGGCCACGCGTGCCTTGGCAATGGCGGAATCGAGGATTGAGGCCAAACGGTCTGCGAGCTGGGAGCGTCTCTTGCTCGATGATGTGAACCACGATGGGGTTCCGGACCTTGTTATGCGTGACGACGGTGTAGGCGGCGATGCAGTGGCCGGTGATGGAACGTACTCCGGGAGTTGGGAGCAGGATGGCATCAAACTGATCTGGACGGTGACGCCGAGTCATTCCGGTTCGCTACCGGTCTCAGGTCATGCCGTGATCGAGGCTCGTGCAGCCTATACTTCCGGGTCAGGTCCGCGCGAGGTACGAATAGGGACGGTACTGGCCAATCCCTTGTTTGTTGGGAGCCAATAATAAGTTGTCACGTGAGGGAGACGACATGTATCCAGATCGCCAAATAGGAGATATCGGTCGCAGAGTGAGGATGGAGGCGGGTACCAGTTTGACCGAGCTGCTGTTTGCCATGGCGGCAGGGCTGGTTGTCTTGGGCGCCACGCTTCAAGCCCTGTCCTATTTTCAACAGCAGTTTATGCGGCAACAACGTGAGGTCGCACAACAGCAAGATCTTCGCCTAGGGTTGGAAGTGCTTGAGCAGGAATTGCGGCTTGCAGGGCCCGGTTCTCTGACTATCACGGCGTCGGACTCCGTGGAGTTTTCTGCGAATCTGCAAGGTCTCTCAACGACGATCACGGCAGCGGCGGCAATCGGTCAAACGGCACTGTCGGTCGAAGACGGGCGAGGATGGGATGATCGGAGAACCATTGTCGCTTGTTGGTCGGAGCGCTGCGAGACGCTGGCCCTAGCCCGTAATGGACAGCGACGACTCCTCACGGTGACGCAGCCACTCACAACGATGATTCCATCGGGAGCCTCTGTCGTTCTCTTGAATCATGTCCGTTACTACAGCCGTCATGATGACCAGGGTGTGCTGCGATTGCTGCGACAGCTCGATGGCGGCGCGAGTGTCATGGTTGGAGATATCAGGCAGGCGCGATTTTCATATTGGGATGCAAACGGGCAGGCCGTGACACAACCAGCCTTGGTGAGGCGGGTCGTGGTTGAAGTCATGATGTCCGATCAAGGGATGCACGCAGTCCGGGAAATTAGCCTCAGGACATAACAGTCACAGCTCCAATACGAACGAGAGTGAGGATGTGGAGATGGAAGAACGGCCTGCCTTAGAACGTATGAATCAGTGCGAGAAGGGCCACGTGCTTCTCGCGGCCCTCATGCTGATCGTTATGCTTGGGATCGCCGGCATGACCTCCCTATTTCTAGCCAGTCAGGATGGACCTGGCGTGAGCGCCATGAGAGAGGACAATGTTGCGCAACAGTTAGCCGACGGTGCGGCGGATATGGTGATGAGCTGGTTCCACGATCCTTCATCCACACCAACAACCATTGCCGAACTGTTGGCCAAGCGGCAAGGAGATTTTGCAAGTGGGCCATCGTTCTTTGATGCGACCGGGCGTTCACAATTTATCGGCACCATCGATCGTCCGGATATCTTCCTTCGTGCATCGAATCCCACAGACGACCAGGTATTGAATCAGCCCACGAATGGCCTCTTTACGTCGTTGCGAGGCCTTGGCCGCATTCTTTCGGTGAAAGTGTATGGTCCTCTGCAGCCTGGTTTACTGAGCACGGTTGAGGTCACGGCTGCGACGGTCGATCCTCGAGCGATCACACGAACGGTGCAACTTCAGCTTGGGACTCTGTCGATTCCCGCAGTTCGTGCGGCGATGCAAGCCGGACAGTCTTTGGGAGCCCTGCAGCCAGGCGGTGCATCTCCCGTGCTGGTGCATTGGGGTGATCAGCGAGTGATGGGCAATCTTGCGGTTCAGCGAGTCGAGGACCTCGTCCTCAAAAGCAACAGCGTGCCGGTGACAGGGCAGTCGTATGATCAGATGCTGTCGGTTCAGGATCGCTGGACGGAATATTGGATCGGAGGGATGGTCTCGGTCATTGCACCCCCGCCAGGCCAAGGAGCGAATCCTCCGCTTGCTGACAACGTGCACCTGCACCAGTATCCGACGCCTGGGGTCAGGCTCGATCAGTGGGACTACGATTCTCTCAAGAAGCTCGCACTGCGTTGGGGGACCTATTATCGACTCGATCGTATGGGACAGCTTCATCCTCAGGGGGCCTCGGATTCGGATCAGGGGGTCACGCCTGCAGAGGCGCTGGAATCTCAGGCTGTCGGAGACCATCGTGGACTAGTCTTCATCGACACAGTCGATGGCCAACCGCCTCATGTCGATAATATGGGCACATTGCTGCTTGATACGGACTACGTCGAAGGATTGTTGGTCGTGCAGGGTCATGTGGTGCTCAGGCCTCGGGCCGCAGGGAAATCTGTTCCGGCTCTCAGCCCCTCTCCGCCGGGGGCGCAGTCCCTCGGGACAAGAGTGCCGGTGCAATTGTCAGGCATCCACTTCAACGGTCTGCTGTATGCGGCTGGCGCCATCAGGATTGAACGATCTGCCCGCCTGTATGGGGCGGTGATGGCAGGACAGAGCGTGACGACGATCGGAACTGGCGATGTGATCGAGATTTGGTACAACGCCGACTTGGCGCAAGGACTGTTTCGAGGACTTCCCGTGGTCTATCGAGCACCAGGCACGTGGATGGCGAAGTACTAGTGGAAAGGTAAGAGCGAAAGGCATCGCATATGACGGTCGAGACGGACGTCTTGGATGGTGGGACCGGAGGGAAGAAGGGGAACCGCACCTTAAAACCTTCCCGCTGTGTGATCGAGCAAAACGTACTCGATAGTTTAGTCTATCGGGGGATTATCACTCTGTCCGATATGACAGCTGCCGTCGACGAATCGGTCGACAGTGCAATCGATCTCGAGGGGCTGCTCCTGGACCGTTACGCGGTTCCGAGGGAGGCACTGGGGGCCGCCTTGAGCGATTTCTATCAATGCCCCTACCTGCCGTATGACGAACGAACAGTCATCGATGCCGACTTGTTGAAAACACTCAATC
>VFKF01000296.1 GCA_009885705.1 Nitrospira sp.
CAGTCAGCCTCTCATGCGGCACGGCCAGCCGAGCCCATCAGGCATGAGGCTGTGGCACCGAGAGCTCCCGAAGCTTCACCGATTCAGAAACCAGCCGAGGAATCGCCAACCGTACCAGTGCTCTCCGATACACATGCAACGCCATCGACCCCACCCGCCACTCCCGTTTCACCACCGACCCAGGCGGCCACCGTTTCTCCGACACCAGCGCCCCTGACTGACGCAGCGCCCGCTCAGACTGCCTCCATCGTTCAGGCACCAGCGAACGCACCGATGAAACGAGACTATGGCTGGCTCTCAGAAACAATTTTGCGACGGGTAGAAGAGCTGAAGCGTTATCCTGCCTCAGCCCGGGCGGAGCGAGCTGAAGGAAAAGTCGTGGTGAAAGCCGTGATCAACGAGGATGGAAGCATTGGCGAGATGGAAGTCTTTCAGAGCTCCGGGCATCCCGGTCTCGACAAGGCCGCGATGGACACCATGAAACAGGCAGCACCCTTTCACTTGCCTCACCCATTGGGCCAACCGCGCATGACCATCAAAATTCCGATGAGTTATCGATTGGATCGGTAGGCCGAACGTGGAAAGTGAAACATCCTGCCCATTTCAACAATCCTGCTGTTGCCAGTCTCTCAGAATCCCTTCTCGATCGAATATCAGCACATAGGCGCGGCAAAAGGATGAGCGGGCCGTACCAGCGTAGCCGGAGTTGGCGCTCCCGCGGTCAAAATACGTCCAGACTACGTGATGGTCCAACCGCTCCTCAACCTTATGGGGGGAGCCATAACGCTTCGCCACCCGCTCAGCCGTAGCTTCATTGATGCGATCTTTGAAATAGTGGGTTTCGATCTCCGAACAGGCGCCCACTGCCCCTAGGGTACAGAGAAGCAGAAGCTGCTGAACCGTCCGCATCATTGGCCTTGCCCTCTACCATCCGATTGCGCTGGAAACCGAACCAGATTCTGTAATCCTGATGACAGAAACAGGCGACCATCGGCATCCACGATAATGGCTTCAACATCCGGCAGCCGTTCGACGAGTGCCATACCCCGCTCTGGCCCCATCACGAAAATGCCCGTATCGAGTCCATCCGCCCAGACCCCTTCTTTAGCGATCACCGTCACACTTTGACAACCACGGGCAGGCTGAAGCGTTTTTGGGTCGAGAATGTGATGATATCGGACCCCGTCACGCTCGAAAAATCGTTCATAGTCTCCCGCCGTTGAAATCGCTTCATCTTCCAAGTCAATAAAAACAAGAACCGCTCCCTCTTTGCGAGGATGTTGAATGCCGACGGGAAATTTCCTTCCGTTCGGCAACTGTCCGAATGTTTTGATATCCCCGGAGAGCGCGACGACTCCGGCCACGGCTCCCGCCTTCTTCATCGCTATGACCGCGTGATCCGCAGCAAAACCCTTTCCGATTCCGCCGACATCGATCCTCATGCCTGGTTTTTCAAGAAAGAGGGTCTGCTCGTGCAGATCGGCCCGAACCGCCTGCAGGTCCAGCAAAGGACGGAGGGCATTCAACTCCGTCTCTGTCGGTATCCGTTGGCCTTCGGTCACACGCCAGGCATCGACGGCCGGACCGATGGCAATATTGAATCCACCCC
>VFKF01000445.1 GCA_009885705.1 Nitrospira sp.
GGTGGATATTCGGTATCGCCAGACATTGAAGACGAGTCTGTCGCTCGACCGACTGAGGCAGGAGCCCAAGCTGAAGGACATGGTGTTGCTGCGAAAAGGCTCTCGCCTCTCGGTCCAGCCTGTGACGGAAGCGGAATGGGCTGTCGTGCTCAAACTTGCCGGGGTGAAGTCGGTCGTGTGAAGAAAAGAATATACAGCACAAGGGTGAGTGTTTACGCAGGCTGCTCCAAAAGTCCGTCCAGCAAGGCCGCAGCCGATGGAAGCACCGGAGGCGTAGCCCCTGGCTACGTTGAGGATGCTTTCGAGGGGAGAACGAAGCTGGCGGGCTTTTGGGGCAGCCTGCTAGTTCTTGGCTTTGCCGGTGTCCAAATACCGATGCTGCCAGTCGAGCCAGGCATGGCCCAATTCGTGAGCGAGAATGTACCGACGTCTGGTGACGGGCAAGCGCTTACGAAGAAAAATGGTTTTCGTCGCATCGTCCCAGATACCGTCGGCATCGGGATCCCGCCGGTCCATCTCCGTATCGGACAATTGCCGCACGGATATCCGGTAGCCGAAGGGGAGCACGACTCGTGAAGGCATGCGCAACATAATCGCCGCTCCTGGTTGTGTATCAGCCTATCACAAACTCCTTTCCCCGTTCACAGCTCGCACCATCAGTAAAATCAACGAATTAGGCCCATGTTTCTGGCCTAGACTCGTGCCAGCACCGATCTATTTCTGTCGGTATGGACAGACTGTCTCCGTGGGCCATGGTCTCAATTGTTCTCTGGATACTGACGGTTCCTCGTCGAGGGAAGATATCGAGTCGGAGCAACCCCGCCGCTAATGGAATCGCTCACGAGATGTTCATTGGGCTCTCAGTCAGGAGTATACTCATAACAGGTGAGGTCTCCCATGCATCGCGTACTGATCCTCGGTGCTGGAAAGATTGGATCTCTGGTCGCCTGTCTCTTATCGGAGAACGGTGACTATGAGGTTACACTTGGGGATATCAGCCTCGATGCCTCTAAGCGGTTTGTGAGTGAGCTCGGTCTCTCACGAGTCACGCCTCTCCTTCTCGATGTCCGGCATCCCGACAGCATCAGCGCCTACCTGACGGCGCATCGATTCGATGCGGTCCTGTCGAGCCTCCCCTATTTCTGCAATCCCATTGTCGCCGGATTGGCGCGGGAACATCGGCTGCATTATTTTGATCTGACCGAGGACGTCGAGGTCACCAATCAGGTCAAAGCCCTGAGCACCGACTCGTCGCAGGCCTTTGTGCCGCAATGCGGTCTGGCTCCAGGTTTCATCAGCATTGTGACGCAGAACCTGATCACCCATTTCGATCGGGTGGATACGGTCAAAATGCGGGTCGGAGCCTTGCCGGTGCATCCCAGTAATGCCCTCAAGTATTCACTGACTTGGTCGACCGATGGGCTGATCAATGAATATGGCAACATCTGTTATGGCATTGA
>VFKF01000460.1 GCA_009885705.1 Nitrospira sp.
TGATGCGGACGATTCCGTCGTTTGTAGCCGCAACATCGGCCCCCATCGGTGCGCCGATGTCTTCACCATTATGGGGATTCCTCGGCTGACCGTTCATAATGCGCACGCTGCCGAAAATGCCGGTGCGTTTACCGTTCACCGGCTCTACGAAGTTACTGTGCCAGAGTTTCAGCCGTGAATTCTCTGCGAGCGCCTGCTTTACTTGTTCTTGCTCCGCTTTCCAACGGGCCACCGCCTTCTCGTCCAGATCGACTTTGTCTTTGGGTAACTTCAGATGTTCGACGGCAAACTTCTCTTTGGCCACCAGCACGTTGAAGCTCAGCTGCTTCGCCTGTTCGCCCTGTTTCACTTCAACCGCCAGTTCATAGGTCCCAGGATCGTCCTGCATGTCGATCCCCAGCAGCCCGATATAGCCGGACGGCTCCCCTGGTCTGAACTCCCGAAAGAAGGGAATCGTTCGTTCGAGAAATCTGCCCTTCACTTCCGTCGCCTGTTCTTCGCCCTTCACCTTGACCACCAGTACCTGCCCCTGCTTGCCGCTGTATTGGCCGTTGAGGCCCTTCGGTGGAGGCGGCGTGTTCGGGAATAACTCGACGGGAAAGACGCTGCAGAGCAACACGACCGCCATGATCAGCGTTCGATCCAGCCGTGAAATCCGCACCTGCGCCTGTTTAAGAGCGGTCATCATCATCGGTACAACCGTAGCCCCCCTACCTGCGAGAGCAATTCGTCCACGCGCCGATTCACGGCGCTGAAGGGATCCATACAGAGGATCGTTTCTTCCCAGTAGCCATTGAGCTTCAAATAGGTCCAATCCACCGTATAGGAGCGATTCTTCGCGCGGGCAAATCGAATGAAATCGCCACGCACCTTCGCCCTCGTAGTCTGCGGCGGAATCGACATGGCCCGTTGCACCGCGTCTTCCTCCACCACCCGTTCGATCAGCCCTTTGGACTCCATCAGATAATACAGGCCTCGCGTCCGTTTGACATCATGATATTGGAGATCGAGCAGGAAGACGCGCGGGTCGTCCCAGCCGCAATCTTTCTTGTCGATATAGGACTGGATGAGATGCTTCTTGGTCACCCAATCGATTTCCCGCACCAGCTGCATCGGGTCCTCTTCGAGCTTATCGAGGACCATGGCCCATTTCTCCCACACATCGTCGAGAGCCGGATCGTGTTCTTGTTGAGCCAGATACTCCTGCGCACGATCCAGGTAGACCCGCTGAACTTCGACCCCCGTCAGCTGGCGGCCATCGTCCAGCTTGACCTTCCGCTTTAACGTCGGATCGCGAGAAATCTCCCGAATGGCTTTCACCGGGTCCTCGAGTTCCATCCCTGTGACTCCGTACCCCTCTTCGATCATCGACAGGACCAACACCGCAGTCCCGACCTTCAAATAGGTCACGAACTCCGACATGTTGGAATCCCCGACGATGATATGGAGCCGCCGGTAGCGTTCCGCATCGGCATGCGGTTCGTCTCTGGTATTGATGATGCTGCGCGAGGAGGTCGTCGAGGAAGAGGTCTTCTCGTGAATGTGCTGGGCCCGTTGCGAGATAAAATATTGGGGCTTACCCGATACTTTCAGCACCTTTCCGGCTCCGCTATAAATCTGCCGTGTGACGAAGAAGGGAATGAGCTGCTCCGTGACTTTCCAGAAATCGACGTCGCGGCGCATCAAGAAATTTTCGTGACAGCCGTAGGTATTGCCGAGGGAGTCCGTATTGTTCTTGAAAATGTAGATCTCGCCGGACAGGCCTTCTTCTCGTAAGCGTTCTTCGGCCGCAGGCAGACAGGCTTCCAGAAGCCGCTCACCGGCTTTGTCATGAATGACGAGGTCCCGGATGTTGTCGCACTCGGGGGTGGAGTACTCAGGATGACAGCCGGTGTCTTGATAAAAGCGCGCCCCGTTCGCCAGAAACGCGTTGGAAGGCCAACTGTTCGGAATGAGGCCTTCAAAAATATAGCCCAGGACCTTCTCCATCGGAAGATAGACCCTCCCGTTCGGAGAAAAGATGAGACCGTACTCATTCTCCAAACCGAAGATCCGTCGTCTCAGAGGACTTGGTTCCAGCATAGGCGTAGACACAGAATACCAGCAGGCCTTGTCTTCTACAACAGAAGGAACTTCCCGTAGGATGCTCAAAAAGTTCGTCAGCAAGCCCGCAGGCGAGTCGAAACCGGAGGCGTACCCTCAGGGGCGCACGGTGCGACGAATAAGGAGCACCACGTTTGTGCGCGCCGCCGAGTGGTGAGGCGGCCGGGTCCCCGTTGAGGATTTCGATGAGCCGAGAACGAAGCTGGCGGGCTTTTTCAGCATCCTGCTATGCGGAGAGGAGGGGCTTGGTATCGGCTGACGACAGCCGTCTGAACCGACGCCCTTCGCGGGTGCGGTCGAGGACCGCGACTTCCAGGGTCTCAAGCGAGAGCTTCTGGCTTCCGATCTGTTCAAGCGAAGCCATACAGAGCGACAGGGCCTCTCGTAGTTCAGGTGGTCGTGTGAGGCCCTTCTCCTTTAACAGGGCCTGCACGGCCTCCGACTTGCCTCCAATGACCGCAAAGGTCCGCTCGTCGATAATGCTCCCGTCGAAGGAGATGCGGTACATCTCGTTCGCATGGCCGTTGTGCCCGACCTGCACGACCAGGATTTCCACCTCTAACGGCTTCTGCTCTTGGCTGAAAATGGTGCCCAGGCTTTGCGAGTAGCCGTTCGCCAGAGAGCGGGCCGTCACATCCTCACGGCTGTACATGAATCCCTTGAGGTCGGCATGTCTGATGCCGGCTTTCCTAAGATTTTCAAACTCGCTGTACTTCCCGGCCCCTGCAAAGGCGATGCTGTCGTAGATCTCGGAAATTTTATAGAGCGAGGCGCTGGGATTCTCCGCGACGAGAAGAATGCCATTCACA
>VFKF01000023.1 GCA_009885705.1 Nitrospira sp.
CCGCTGTCCCTATCGACGACAATACTCACATACAACTCTTTGGCAATGGCCGCGCCTTCTTCGATCAACAACCGTCGCACTTCCCGCCCCTTGGGACCGGTCTGGTGTGTGACCAGCGTTTTGCCGATCAGTTCCTTGACCAGGCCTGGAACAGCTGCCTTATCCTTCGTAATCTTCACGCCGCCGGCTTTGCCACGGCCGCCTGCATGGATCTGCGCCTTGACGACAAACACCGGGGTGTTGAGCTCTGCTACCCATACTGCGCCCGCCTCAGGCGAGGTGATCTCTTTCCCGCGCGGAACCGTAATCCCGAATTGTCCGAACAATTGCTTTGCCTGGAACTCATGAACGTCCATATCACCCTCACAAGAGCTGATAGCTGATGGCTAATAGCATATGGCTCAAACTGACGGCGTTGCGGCTTCTTGCCATACGCCATCAGCTATAGGCCATAGGCTCTTTATTCTTTACGCGTATATGCCGGCAGGATCATAGGCGAGACAACTCCGCTCGCATTGCCATGCTTCTTCGCTTCGGCGCGGAAGCCTTTCAGATGCTCGACCGTCAATTTCCCCTGTGGCATGGCAGCCGCACGAGCCGCAGCCGTCAATCCCGATCGTTTGCCGAAGACCATCAAGTCGAGCAGGGAGTTTCCCATCAATCGATTGCGTCCATGCAATCCGCCGGAGGCTTCTCCCGCCACGAAAAGATTCTTCACATCGGTCTCTGAATTCGTGTCGATCTTCACTCCGCCATTCTGATAATGCAACGTCGGGTAGATCAGCACGGGATCTTTGCTGATGTCGATGCCGAATCGCTCGAACTGCAGCATCATCGCGGGAAAATGCTTCTCCATCGTACCGGGACCGCTTGCGGCATCGAGCAGCGGGGTGTCGAGCCAGACACCGATACGCCCGGACATGGTGCGGATGCCCCGGCCCTCTTCGCATTCCCGAATAATCGAAGCCGAGACGACATCGCGGGTATCGAGTTCATTGACGAACCGTTCGCCCTTCGCATTGACCAAATGTCCGCCTTCGGACCGGATGCCTTCTGTCACCAAGGCCCCAATGAGCTGTTCGGGATAGACAGCGCCTGAGGGGTGATACTGGAACGTATCGACATGCATGAGTTTCGCGCCAAGCCGATAGGATAAGCAGAGTCCGTCACCTGTCGCACCGTAATGATTGCTGGTCGGGAACCCCTGAATATGGAGCCGGCCGATCCCGCCCGTCGCTAGAATGACAGACTTGGCGGCCACGACGACGTGGCGTTGATTGTCGAGGTCTTTGAAAATGGCGCCGGTGCAGTTGCCCTTCTCGTCGCTCGTCAGCTCGACTGCGGCGCAGAACTCAAGCAGATGAATCTTTTGATTCAGGACCTCGTCTTTGAGCACCCGCATAATTTCAAGGCCGGTGTAGTCGGAGCAGGTCAGAAGACGAGCTTTTGAACTCCCGCCGCCTTTTTTGACATGGAGGTTGCCGTCTCCGTCTCGATCGAACAACACGCCCAGGCTCAAGAGCCATTTCGCAATCGACGGGCCTTCTTCAACCATCACCTTGAGCAGCTGATGGTCGTTCTGCATGTGGCCGCCCTTCAGCGTATCCACGAAGTGCGTCACGGGAGAATCTTCCGGCGCCACCGAAATCTGCATGCCACCCTGAGCCATGACGCTGTTGGAGTCGCCGAGCCGAAGTTTCGTCGCAAGCATGACCTTGGCCCCGGCTCCATGCGCATGAAGCGCCGCCGCACAACCGGCTCCACCACCGCCCACCACCAATACGTCAGTCGTGTAGTGGGGCGTCAGATCGAATCCGTCGGCAATAGAGCTATCGCCCTCCAGCAAGGTCGCCAGTTCAATCGCCGTCTTGTCCCCCACATTGGGACCGAAACGGATCGGACGAAAGGCGCTGGCCCGAAAGTCCGGATGGTACTTATGGATCAGTTGATCGCGATCGGCAGGTGAGAGCTTCGGAAGGGTCTGCTTGCGTCGAGCATCTCGCGTCTGATGTACGATCTGTTGAAGGGCATGAATATCCATGAATGTGCTTTCAGCGTTCAGCCATCATCCTGCAGCGTTTGCCTCAGCTTCAGAAGCTGAGCACTGAGAGCAGATGGCTTGTTAGGCTACTTGACCGTCGCGCAGTGATCCGCCAGTTCTTTCTCGTTCATCTTGAGGAGCTTGGTCCATTCATCGTTGAACCGGCCGTCCTGAATTTCCTTAATGCGCGTATCCAGCCCAACAGGCTTCTCGGTGAAATGAGCCCCCTGCGCCCGGCTCACGTACAGGGCCACAAGATTAGGGGCGATGTCCGCGATACAGACCGGCGTGCACATGCCACACATCACGCAATCCATGAACATCTCGGAGACACTCTTAAAATCGCCGAAGACCGCTTTCCAGACTCCCTCTCGCACGTCGATCTTCTGTGGGCAGGCTTCAGTGCAGGCGTTGCAGTTCCGGCAGAGCGGCGCTTCTGGATAGAGATTGAAGAGATCTTGTTTCGGATCTTTGAGCGCCTGAATGTCGTAGGTCGCCTTGCGGGCAGGAAACGGCGGCATCATCGTGATCGACATCCCGTCCTGAACCGCCATCTGGCAGGCCAGGCAAGTTCGCACTTTCGGATCGTCCTTGGTCCGATAGTAGGCCGCGCAGGCGCCACAGAACCCGCCAAGACAGCCGGCCCCTCGGACGACTTCCTGTCCCGAGTACCAGAGGGCCTTAATGATCGTGATCCCCTCCGGCACGTCGTACTTTTTGCCGGCGATCTCGACCGTGACCATCTTGTGCCGGATGACTTCCGGCTGATCGATAACGTTGCTGTCTTCTTGTGCCATGCTCTCCAAAATCCGCTATCAGCCATCAGCCATCAGCGTTCAGCCTTCGGATTTCCCGCCGACTGATCGCTGACAGCTGACCACTGACGGCTTTTCTATGCAATCGCATCCACGATGGCATTCAACGTCGCGCTCGGTCGCATCGCCTTTGCCGCCTTCGCGTCGTTGGGATGATAATACCCTCCGACATCGACCGGCTTGCCTTGCGCCCCGAGCAACTCGGCATTGATCTTGGTTTCGTTGTCCGCCATTTCCTTCGCGATCTTCACAAAACGCGCTTGCAGATTCTTGTCCTGCGTCTGCTGAGCCAACGCCTGCGCCCAGTACAACGCCAGGTAGAAGTGGCTGCCGCGGTTATCGATCTCGCCGACCTTACGGGCCGGCGATTTGTTGCTCTCCAGGAACTTGGCGTTCGCTTGATCCAGCGTGTCGGCCAACATCTTGGCAGCAGAATTGTTGGCCACTTTGGCCAAATGCTCCAGCGACGCGGCCAGCGCCAAGAACTCACCGAGGGAGTCCCACCGTAAATACCCCTCTTCCTGGAACTGCTGCACATGCTTCGGCGCAGATCCTCCCGCGCCGGTCTCGAAGAGCCCGCCGCCGTTCAACAATGGCACAATCGACAACATCTTGGCGCTGGTTCCGATTTCGAGGATCGGGAAGAGGTCCGTCAAATAGTCGCGCAACACGTTCCCCGTCACAGAGATCGTGTCCTTCCCTTCCTTGATCCGCTCCAAGGACAGCTTGGTCGCATTGGCCGGAGTCATGATCTGAATGTCGAGGCCCTTCGTATCATGTTCTTTCAAATACTGATTCACCTTCGCGATCAATTGCGCATCGTGCGC
>VFKF01000120.1 GCA_009885705.1 Nitrospira sp.
AGGCACATAGGGCACTTGGAAGCCAGCCATCGTCTTGGATTTGATGATGATGTCTTTCAGGATCTTGTTCAGCGCGTGACCGATATGGATGCGGCCATTGGCATAGGGAGGCCCATCGTGCAAGACATACAGCGGCCGCCCCTTCCCCGCTTCCTGAATCTGTTCGTAGAGCCGTTCCTGCTCCCACGAAGCCAGGAGCTCAGGCTCCCGCTGCGGCAGGTTCGCCTTCATCGGGAAATCAGTTTTCGGGAGATTGAGCGTCGCTTTGTAATCCATGGGCATTTCAGGCTTTCACCGGTAGCACAGTAAATGTAGGAATATACCCAAAGGAAGGGCTGAGGTACTAGCCTAAACTGATGGCCGTTACAGGATGGTCAAAAAGATTTCCGGCAAGGCCGCAGTGAGCGAGAGCCCGAGGCGTACCGTCTGAGGTACGTTGAGGGTTGGAGCGAAACGAGAACGAAGCCGGGGATCTTTTTCACCATCCTGCTGGCTAGCTGACGGCCATCATGCGGTCCAACGCAATCTTCGCCCACTGCTTCTCATCGTCCGGCACCACGATATGGTTCACCACATGGCCGTCGGCAAGGTTTTCCATGGCCCAGCAGAGATGGGCTCCATCGATCCTGAACATCGTCGCGCATTGACATACGGTAGAGGAGAGAAAGAACACCTTCTTATCGGTCAAATCCCGCTTCAATCGGTTGACCAGGTTCAATTCCGTTCCCACCGCCCAGACCGTCCCGGCCGGTGCATCCGTCACCGTGCGGATAATCAATTCCGTAGACCCTGACAGGTCTGCCTTGTTGACCACATCCTCGTGACATTCAGGGTGGACGATCACCTTCCCCTCCGGATACTGCTTGCGGAAATTGTCCACATGCACAGGCTGAAACATTTGATGCACGCTGCAATGACCCTTCCAAAGAATGAGCTTCGCCCGCTTGATCGCCTCGCGTGTGTTACCCCCGTTGGGTTGAAAGGGATCCCAGACGATCATCTCTTCTTTCGGCAGCCCCATCTTATTCGCCGTATTGCGGCCGAGATGCTCGTCCGGGAAAAAGAGAATCTTTTCACGCCTGGCCCAGGACCATTCAATGACCGCCCTTGCATTTGAAGAGGTACAGGTAATCCCGCCATGTTCGCCGCAGAACGCTTTGAGCACCGCAGCAGAGTTCACATAGACCGCGGGCATGACGGTTTCTTCCACGGGAAGGATGCGCCCCAGCGTCTCCCAACATTGATCGACCTGTTCGATGGCCGCCATGTCCGCCATGGAGCAGCCCGCGGCCATGTCTGGGAGGATCACCGTTTGTTTGGAGCGGCTCAGAATGTCGGCCGTCTCGGCCATGAAATGTACGCCGCAGAAGACGATATAGGGTCGCTCCGATCGCTCGGCTGCCAACTTCGAAAGCAAGAGGGAATCCCCGCGAAAGTCTGCATGCTCGATGACTTCGTCCCGTTGATAGTTATGGCCCAGGATCATGACCCGGTCGCCGAGCACACGTTTCGCCTCAACCGTCCGGCGGAAGAGCTCCTCCGCAGACAGTTGCTGGTACGACGTGATCGGTTTCGGAAGCGTTGTCAGTGTCTGCACAGTTTCCTCTATTCAAGAACGTAAGGAGATGATTCTACGTTAGGACTCCCCCACAATCAATGAACCAGCCGCTGCGAGGAAGTCCTAGTCTGGCGATGGTCCACTCGGTTCGATCACGGTAGGCCTAATACCCCGTTGACAACGAGGGGGGCTGGCGATACGATTCCCATTCGAAGCTAGGGGAGCCATACGGCTGAGAGTCCGCCCGAACGGACGACCCTCAAAACCTGAACTGGGTAATACCAGCGTAGGGAAGCGAGAACAACCGAACGCCGTTGATCTTGCCGCACCCTCTAGCCTCAGGTGCGGCTTTTTTATTGGACGAACCAGCACTCAGCACATATGCATTCAGCCGTCAGCGTCCGGATTGCAGATCAAGAGCTGAAGGCTGACAGCATCCTGAAGAAAGGATCTCCTCATGAGTGACCAGACAATCGGCAACGGATCTGCCACTGAGAACGGACAGAAGTCCGCCGGACCAACCTTGACGACCACGCCCTTCCCCGCCTCGCGCAAAGTCTATGTGCAGGGCACACAGGCCGGCGTACAGGTCCCGATGAGAGAGATCAGCCTGACCCCCACCAAGTCGATGAATGGGGGCCTGCCCATCGCCAATGAACCGATCACGATCTACGATACCTCCGGCCCCTATACCGACCCGAACGTCACGATCGATGCCAAGGCAGGTCTGGCTCCCTATCGTAGAAACTGGATCATCGGCAGAAACGATGTGGCCGAGCTCCCGGATGTCTCCTCGCTGTATGGCCGCCTGCGGGCTGCCGATCCCAAGCTGGACGAACTCCGGTTTCAGCACATTCGCAAGCCGCTGAAAGCCAAACCCGGTATGAACGTGACCCAAATCCACTATGCCAGAAAAGGCATCATCACACCGGAAATGGAGTTCATCGCGATCCGGGAGAACCAGTCCCGCGAAGTGGCACGTGAACTGGCCTCTCGAAACGGGCACGGCGGCGGGGTCACGCAACACCAGGGCCAGTCGTGGGGCGCCAGCATCCCCTCTGCCATTACTCCGGAATTTGTCCGCGATGAAATCGCCCGTGGCCGCGCGATCATCCCGGCCAACATCAACCATCCGGAAAGCGAACCGATGATCATCGGCCGCAACTTCCTGGTGAAGATCAATTCCAACATCGGCAACTCCGCGGTCGCCTCCTCCATCGAAGAAGAAGTCGAAAAGATGATCTGGTCCATTCGATGGGGCGCCGATACGGTGATGGACCTCTCCACCGGCAAGAACATCCATGAGACCCGCGAATGGATCATCCGCAATTCGCCGGTGCCCATCGGCACCGTGCCGATCTATCAAGCGCTCGAAAAAGTCGGCGGTAAAGCCGAAGACCTGACCTGGGAACTGTTTCGCGACACCTTGATCGAACAGGCAGAACAAGGCGTGGACTACTTCACCATCCATGCTGGCGTGCGCCTGGCCTATGTGCCCATGACCGCCAAACGGATGACCGGTATCGTCTCCCGCGGCGGAGCGATCCATGCGAAGTGGTGTCTCGCGCATCACGAAGAAAACTTCACCTACACCCACTTCGAAGAAATCTGCGAGATCATGAAGGCCTACGACGTGTCGTTCAGCTTGGGCGATGGGTTGCGCCCAGGCTCCATTGCCGACGCCAACGATGAGGCACAGTTTGCCGAACTCGAGACCCTGGGTGAACTGACTAAGATTGCATGGAAACATGATGTCCAGGTCATGATCGAAGGCCCGGGCCATGTGCCCATGCACATGATCCAGGTCAACATGGAGAAACAATTGAAGGCCTGCCAGGAAGCGCCCTTCTATACGCTGGGTCCTCTCACGACCGACATTGCACCGGGCTATGACCACATCACCTCCGGCATCGGGGCCGCCATGATCGGCTGGTTCGGCTGTGCGATGCTCTGTTATGTGACGCCCAAGGAACACCTGGGCCTCCCAGACCGTGAGGATGTGAAAACCGGCGTCATTACCTACAAGATCGCCGCGCATGCAGCGGACCTGGCCAAAGGCCACCCTGGCGCACAGATCAGAGACAACGCGCTCTCCAAGGCCCGCTTCGAGTTTCGGTGGGAAGATCAGTTCAACCTGTCGCTCGATCCGGACACGGCCAAACTCTTCCACGACGAAACCTTGCCGGACAATGCCGCGAAGGTCTCGCACTTCTGCTCGATGTGCGGACCGCATTTCTGCTCGATGAAAATCACGCAGGATGTCCGGGACTATGCCGCGCAATTACAAGTCGACGAACACAAAGCAATTCAAATCGGCATGAAAGAAAAAGCAGAAGAGTTTAAAAAAACCGGCTCCGAGATTTACCGATAGGACAAGGGAGGATGCTCAAAACGGTCATCCAACGAGGCCCGAGGTTGGTGATCGTTTTCAGCATCCGTTGAACGGAGAACACACAATGGCAAAGCCCCCAACACCAGCCCCGCTACGCGAACGGGATATTACCCGGCAAATTGCACGGGAGTATTATAAAGAGTTCGATCAGCTCATCGAGAGCGATGTCATCATCGTCGGCGCCGGCCCTTCCGGCTTGATCTGCGCCCACGATCTCGCGGCGATGGGATTCAAGACCGTCATCGTCGAGCAGAGCCTCGCCCTGGGAGGCGGCTTTTGGTCGGGCGGCTATCTCATGAACAAGGCCACGATCTGCGAACCGGCCAACGAGATCCTGGAAGAAATCGGTGTGCCCTGCAAAAAGATCACGGAATGCGAAGGCATGTACATGGTCGATCCCCCGCATGCCACCGGCGCGCTGATCGCCGCGGCCTACAGAGGCGGAGCCAAGATCATGAACCTCACCAGAGTGGTCGACCTGATTATTCGGCGAGACGCAGTACTGGAAGGGGTGGTGGTCAATAGCACAACGGCAGAAATGGCCGGCCATGACATCATCCATGTGGACCCGATAGCCCTCGAAAGCAAAATCGTCGTGGATGCCACAGGTCACGATGCCATCGTCGTGGAGCTCCTGCACAAGCGGAACCTGCACAAGGCCATCCCCGGCAACGGGGCCATGTGGGTCGCGCAGTCTGAGCAGGAAATCATGGACCGCACCGGCGAGGTCTACCCCAACTGTTTCGTCATCGGATTGGCCGTGGCAGCCGTATACGGCACGCCCCGCATGGGTCCGGCCTTCGGCTCGATGTTGCTCTCAGGACGCTACGGCGCAGAGTTGATCAAGAAGAAACTGAAACAAGAGTAGGAGCGTATAGCTGATAGCGAATGGCTGATAGCACGGACTCGGAAACTTCGAACTGCTATACGCCACATGCCATCAGCTCTTGGTGCCTTACATGGATGTACAAGACTTTCTCATACAAGGCGAAGGCCACGAAGAAGATAAACGTGAAGCCTGGCAGCTGTTCCAGCAGGCCTATGAACGCCAGATGAAGGGCGAACTGGAAGAGGCCGTGACCCTCTATAAGAAATCGATTCAGACCCATCCCACGGCCGAGGCCTATACCTTTCTCGGCTGGACCTACAGTTTCATGGGGCGGCTTGATGATGCGATCGAGGAATGTCACAACGCAATCGCGCAGGACCCGGAATTCGGCAACCCCTACAATGACATCGGCGCGTACCTGATCGAAAAGGGCGAACTGAACGAAGCGATCGCCTGGTTCCAGAAAGCCCTGCAGGCCAGACGGTATGAGAGTCCCGCCTTCCCCCATCTCAACCTGGGGCGAGTCTACGAAAAGAAGGGCCAATGGACCGAAGCCATCGATTCCTACAAGAAAGCCCTGGCCCTCAATCCCAATTACGCGTTAGCTAAGAAAGCGCTGGGGCGGTTGATCAGTTCACTCAACTAACTGGTCTATCTGGTCTGTTTGATCTATCTCGTCTATCTGGTTCGGCAGAAAAGACAGCTCATCTACTTTGACGTGAAGGCATAACCACCTATGACGACGAACTCTTACCAGACAGACAAGACAGACAAGACAGACCAGAAAGACCAGAGGACCATCCTCGTCGGTGTCACTGATATCTTCTTTTACACGAAAGTCCGTGACGCCTTGATGGCGAAGGGCTACAAGATCGAGCGGGCCAGGACGCAGCAGGACATCGCCGATAAGGCTTCGACCATGTCCCCGTCCGCATTCATTTTGAACATGAATGACGAAACCTTGAACGCCTTTCAAGCTCTGGAAACGCTCAAAGCCGACGCGAGATTGAAGGCCATTCCCATCCTGGCTTTTGCCAATCACGAAGAAGTCGACACGTTCAACCGGGCCAGGACTCTGGGCGTGACCAAGATTGTCTCGCGCAATGAATTCTCCGCTCGATTGAAAGACCTGGTCGAGGAAATAATCAGCGGTCAGCACACAGCCATCAGCAGTCAGCTAAGTCCGAATACTGATCGCTGAAGGCTGAACGCTTCCAAGCTATTAAGAGGAATTATGAAACAGTCACGCATCCACGATCTCCACGCAAAGCTTGGCGCCACCTTCGAGGAAGTCGCCGGATGGGACATGCCCGCTCACTATGGTAAATGGGTCGAGGAATATCAGGCAGTCCGTCAGGCGGTCGGGCTCTCCGATCTCTCGCACCGTGGCAAAATCCGCGTCACCGGCGACGACCGCGTGAAATGGCTGCAGGGACTCATCAGCAACGACATTCTTCCGCTCCAGCCAGGCCAGGGCCGTTATTCGAGCTTCCTGACCCACAAGGGCAAGATGCTCGGCTACTTTCGAGTCTATGTCCAGGCTGACAGTCTGTGGATAGAAGATGTCGGTGAGGTCGGCGAAGCCACCATCCAAGCGCTCCGAAAGTTTCTGCTCTACGGCATCAAAGCGAAGATGGAGAACTGCGCAGAATCCTGGGGACTCTTGCTGGTCAGTGGACCCAAGGCCTGCGCGACCGTCAGCGCAGCATTCGGTGTCGAGATGAGCGATCTCAAACCGGTCAGCGCCGTCGCAGCCCAGATCGGCGGCCATGCCTCGTTTGTCCTACGCACAGAAGAAACCGGAGAGATCGACCTCGAAGTATTGCTGCCAGCTGAGGCCCTCAGCACGGCCTGGGAGCGACTCATGGAAGCGGGCGCGACCTATGGCATCAAAGCCGTCGGCGGCCAGGCCCGTGAGGCCCTCCGCATCGAAGCCGGCCTGCCCAAGGCGGGACCGGACCTCAACGAAGAAATCGTTCCACCGGAAGCGAACCTGGAAGGGAAAGCGGTCAGCTTAAATAAGGGCTGCTACCCTGGGCAAGAAGTGGTGGCGCGGATGGATACGTACGGCAACGTGAGACGGCACTTGGTCGGGCTGGTTTTGAAGGGTACGATCATCCCTCCGAAGGGCGCCAAGTTATTTAGCGGGGACCGGGAAGTCGGCTGGATCAGCAGTGCGACGCAATCCCCACGACTCAAGGCCCCGATCGCCTTGGCCTTCCCACTCCGGGACTTTTCAACGCCAGGCACCACGCTAACCGTTGAGATCGAAGGGACTCGCCAGGACGCGACAGTGACGGCCCTCCCCTTCTCCCCCCAGGCGTAATTACGCAGGATAGCCAATCGAGCTCGGCTATCCTGCGCTGCGAATCGTTACTTCTCTGGATTTCTGACCGCCGACACTGCACTGGCGAAGGCCAGCAGGCTCGTCCGCTCGTCATCTTCCAGCGCCAATAAGAGGTGGGCCTCTTCGGCATGCATCAGGCGGAGGCTCAAGAAAGGCTCTTCCTTGCGCTTTTCCTTGTTGTCCCACATCGCATCGATAACCTGGACCTTGTCCAACTGCCCGACCGACACGACATCGTAACGAAAGTACGAATCCCCGATGACCATGTCGAAGACGACATTGCCCGCGGTCAGGAGCAGCAAGTTGAATCGCCCCTGGTCTTCGTAGCCCTCCGGCAAGAACTTGTTGATATGGCAGCGCGCCACTTTGCGATCGCCCAGGGCCGCACGGATTTTTTCTTTGAGTGCCGGGTAATCGATCTGCATGGCCTTTTCATCAGGGTTCGTGGCCGCCGCTGCAGCATTTTGAGCCTTCTCGAAAATTTCATCCGCTGACATCAATCCCGCCATCTGTATAGTCCTTTCATTCGAACCCTGTTAATTCGTAGTACGCCTGGCCTTGATGGCTCTGACGACACCGACCAATCCAAGGCCGGCCCACGCAAACTCTAAGAAAATGAACCCCACCCGCTGGTCCGCAATCGCGACGATTCCCAGCAACAACGACCCGACAATGTTCAGTGCCAGGTAGCCGGCGTCCAACTCACGCCAGACTCCACCCTGAATCAGACCATAGGCCGACAACACCATCAAGGCACCCACCACGGATATGAGCTGCAGGAGCACCAATCACCTCATCAGACCTCAAACTGGCACGCAAGAGAACATGTACCGTAACTGGCAACCTGTCTGGATTTCAAGAGGATTTTCGTAGGAGACGGCGGTTACTTGGCCGCCAGATGATGGGAAAACCGCATAGTCCCGGCCTCGTCGAGGATCGTCACGTCGAAGGAGGACCGGGTGACTCGAATAAGACCGAAATTCATATACCCGGTTTCATTGATCAATGTGGTCGGACGTAACTCTTTATTGGGCGGCGTCTGCCGACCTGGCGCGGCGGACAGAGGGCCAGCCACAAACTCATGAAAATCTGGAATCCCGTCCCCGTTCGGGTCGTACGCGTTCGCTTGCACATAATGGACATCACCCGCCAAAAACACCACGTTCTTCATCTGTCGTCCGAGAATAGCCTCCACGATCACTTGTCGTTCCCGCTCAAACCCCGGACCGCCAGGCCCTCCGGCCCAGCCATCGTACCCCGAAGCACCTCCGCCTCCGCCCTTCGGAATAGAGAGAGGCACGCTGGACACAATCACTTTCCACGTCGCAGTCGACTCAGTCAGCCCCTTCAGTAACCACTGGAGCTGAGCCGCGCCCAGCATCGTCTTCGCCGGACCGTCTGGATCAATATTGCGGCTCCGATACTGCCGCGTATCCAGGATAAACAGTTCGAGATCCGCCCCGGCCCGCACCGTTCGATAGAGTCGTTGGGAATCGTCAGGCGCGACAGAGATCGGCCAATACTCGCGCAAGGCCTGACGCCCCGGCGGCATCTGGCTATCGAAGGGCCCCGCAAAGTCGTTCCGCACTTCATGATCGTCCCAGATGACAAAGACGGGAACACTCGCGAGAAACCGCCGCAAAGCTCCGGCAGCCCGTTGGTCGCGATGGCGGGCACGGTACTCGGCCAGGTTCGTCGCTCGAAAGTCGGCGCCCGGTTCGTTCGGAGGAGAGGGACAGAGATCGTCACCGTAAATCGTATCGCCGAGAAACAGAAAGAAATCGAGCGGCTGCTTCCCCAGCACATCGAAGATGGGATAGCCGACAGCGCCCCGTCGACAGAGCCCCTGCCCACCCAAGTCGCCGCTCCAGGCAAAGGTCACGGGCGCATGACTTTTCGCATCGGGAAGTGTCGTAAATTCACCTTGTAGCGCCGCACGGGCCTCCGTCGGCGTCCCCTCGCGCCCCTTGCGGCCGGCAACGACATAGAATCGATACCTGGTGGCCGGCAGCAATCCTCCAATGGGAATCGCCAGGGTAAAATCAGTCTCCTGGCCGGTCGTGAACAGCGGCGAACGCGCCACGGGAGCGATCGCGGTCGCCATCTTCGACACAAGATCCCAGGCCGCCACCGGCGCATACTCAAATTGCACCGTCATCGGACCATCGGTCCTCACCCAGAGTACGGCCGACTGACTCGTCACATCCCCCACTGCAATTCCCTGAGGCAAGAGACTCGTCGCAGCTGTCTCGGCAAAGGGACTCCCAGGGGGAAGCCCCTCGCGTGATGCCGACACGCAGCTGGGAAGAGAAATAAGCGAGACCAAGAATATGGCGAGGATATTCAGCGAGCCAATCATAGCCATGGACTTACCGGAACGGAGGTTGAGGCGTCAAGCTGAGCCTGGTTGATAATCAATCCATCCGTCCTGCATACTACCTGTTCTAACAGACCACTAGATCTGACAGATAAGGGGCTTACCCCCGCAGGATGCTCAAAAAGGCCGTCCAGCAAGGCCGCAGCGAGTGAAGATCCGAGGCGTACCCGGAGGGTACGTTGAGGGTCTGAACGATGCGAGAACGAAGCTGGCGGGCTTTTTCAGCATCCTGCTAAACCGGAGGATGGAATGCACGACCTGACCTGTCTCATCAAAGGCTGCCAAACGAGAGTCTATGCCCCAGCCGGCACCCACAGCATCTGCCGGGATCATTTTCTCGCCTATCTCACCTGGCGCCGCCGTAAAGGCCCCCAGATGTTTATGAAGTATGCAGGCATGTCGATGGAAGAACGAGACCCCATCGTCGCCGAATGGGCCAACACCATTCGCGTTGAAGAAGTTTCCACTGCCACAGCACCGAAATCCTAACGATCTTCGCCGCCACACCAGAAAACGGTTTCTGACGCCGACTTCCGACTGGCTAGAGTCCGCCCTCTGCCAGTGCGAACGACCAAATTCGCCGGGTACAGCAGCCTGCCCCATTGTTCCCACATTGAATTTGATGTACTTTCCCGTGACATGCCATCTGATGCACCAACTTCGCAGCCGTCCGAAAAAGACCGTCGCGCGTATTTCCGCATCAACGTCGTCTTGCCCATCAGCATTCATGGCGAAACGGACCCAACAGGGGGTGCGCTCAGAGAGAAGTCTGTCAACCTAAGCGGCGGGGGGATTGGCGTCACTGTAAACGTGACCTACAAGCCCGGTGAAATCCTGGCGATCACGCTGATCCTGCCAGACAAAGTCATCTTCAAAGCCAACGCCGAAGTGTTGCGGCTAGAGCCCATCCCCTATCAGACCGATACCTACCGTCTACATACCCGCTTCGTCAGGATGCCCACACAGGACCAGGAATTATTGATCCGACACATCATCCGTTTTCAACGCGACCACCTCGGGAAACACTATTCCGCATAATACGTGCACC
Source organism: Nitrospira sp. (assembly GCA_009885705.1). Taxonomy (GTDB): domain Bacteria; phylum Nitrospirota; class Nitrospiria; order Nitrospirales; family Nitrospiraceae; genus Palsa-1315. Next base: position 10,552 of record VFKF01000120.1, read on the forward strand.
GCCCACCTGCACTCAGACTGGGCCAACTCCATCCTAGGAAAAGAAGTGCCAGCCGCCTCAGTGCCGAAAGCTTAATGCCCCACTCCAACACATAAGGCAACGGTTCCTGCCACCGTATTCCTACCCTCAGTGCTTCCAACCATCCGATTCAGCGGCAGGCCGCATGGCGGACTGTCGCCGCAACCGCTCATTAGTTGTAGCCTGAGCCTAGCCATAGCGGAATTCCCAAGCCGCAAGCACGATGCCGTCCACATGAAATAAGCTACGCATAGTGAGCAACATTCACGGACGATTCTGAAATTTCCGTCAGGGACTCCATCGATTCGATACAACTGGAGAATGATCGTCAAAGACAAACGCCACACTATGCCTGGCGCGCGTAACCGCAACATGAAGTCTCTCTCTCGTCCTCATCATATGATTGAGCACGCCAGTTTGCAGATACTTCTTAATCGGAGCAGTAGGAACGATCAGCACCCGGTCAAACTGGAGCCCCTTCGCCAATCCAAAGTTCACAGCCTCATACCCATAAGTCTTCGCCCTCTTGTCATATCGCAGAACCTGAGGTCTATAGTGTTGAATGTAATTTGCCACCGCGTTCTCGGCCACAAGAAAGACTCCATCATGGTCAGCCGTGCCGCTCTGCAAAGACGCCATCGCGTCCATTCCAGGCCAGAGCGCATTGGAAAATTCGCAAATCGCAGTGCTGCATCTGTGAGTGGCGCTCAAGTACTCAAGTGAGCACAATCCACTCCCCTCCCATCTCTGCGCCAATTCAACAATCTTAGCCCCAAGATACTGCCTGTTCTTCTGCGACGGACTAGTACTGTAGATATGTTGCCTCGGATCCCCAACGAGCATGACACGGATATTCGACTGCAATAGCATCTCGATTACTTCAAGATCCCATCCAGACAAGTCTTGGAACTCGTCAATGAACAGATCTGTATAGATCCCCCCAAGTCGTGCAGTTACAGCCTTTAATGAGTTCTTCTCGCATTCGACCACAAACTTCGCGATCTTGTCTGAGTAGATCAACTCGCCATTCGCAAAGTAGTGCCGCCTGGTATCCGATTCTTGCACACAATGCGCTGACTGCTGGCTCACAAACAGCAACGACTCAATCCGTTTCTCGGCATACTTCGACCGCTGGTATGGCCTCGCGCATTCCCGCAACAAGAACCCGAACCACGTCATTACATCCACGTGCTTCGGAATCCCAGAGTTCTGCTCGCCAAACCGCTTGCCGATCTCTCGCGTATTGTTGTTTGTGTACGTGACGATCGCTATACGGCGATCACGGCTGGCAAGTGCCTCGGTGACAAGTCTTGTCGTCTTGCCTGATCCGGCACACGCGATGATGACTCGATTCTCACTCAATGGCATTCACGATGTATTCTGGAGCAACCCAGGCTCTAGCAGTCTCGAACATCTTGAGAGCACAATCCGTCTTGTTGCCGTCCATATACTTCAGCAAGGCCTCATCGTTCGCATACGTCTTTCCGAGAATCGCATTCAACGTGTCGCGAGAGTTTGCCTTCAACAGTTGAGGTTCGAGCGTTCGACAATTTACGTCAGCGTCGTAGCACAACTTAATGTTCGGATGCTCCCCACCCATATAACCTGCATACTTCGCCTGTAACTCCACCACACTTCCGTCATTGTCTGTCACCACCCGAACATCCGATTGCAGAAGTACCGCTATCTCCAAGAATCGCTTGAATGCCAGCGAGCCGACCGCGATCACATCAACTCCATCCGCAAGCGGGAGTTTGCCGTGCTTATCCTTGTAAGCGCGCTGCACTATCAACTCATCCGACGGACCCTCAACAAGAATGCTTCGTTTTGAGAGGATCAGACGCAGAGTGTCGTACCCAGGCAGCTTCATGAAATAGTTCTTGGTTTCGGGCGTCAACTCGGTGAGATCCGCGGTCTGGCCGGTGCGCGAAATGAGCCTGAGATTGTCGACTCCCAGCTTATTCAGCACGAAAGCGCTGTGCGTGGTAATGATGACCTGCCGATCAGCGCAATCCTGCCTAATGTCGTCCATGAACATGTTCAGGTTCGAATGTGATAGATGGTTCTCTGGCTCTTCGATGAGGAGCACCCGTGACTGCTCTGCCCCGGCAATTGCAAGGCGCATCTGTACACGGCACTGCTCGCCCTTCCCGGCACAGTCAAATGGCAAGTCATCGAGATGAGGGGTAATTGCACTATCCCACGATGACCGTGATGACATGTCCATCTGAACCGTCAACTTCTTCGTCGTTGCAGGATTCCCCCTCATCTCAAGATCCTTGTTGATTGCCGTAACTCCAGGCTCCTGCAAAAATCCGTGCCGCAACTTCTTGTATGCAAGCGAAAGTTCTCGTTGTTGCTGCTCGGTGAGGACATCATTCACTCGTTGCGACACATACTTGTTTGGACCGCGATACACCCTCGTAAGACTCGTATCGATCGTCACAGTCCTAAAGGGCAAGCTCTTGAGGTTTACACCTTGGCCAGCGAACGATCTCCATGTAGCCTTATAGAACTCGACAGGCAACACGGTCGGATTCGACTCATCGGCGGCATAGTCTCTCAATGTTTCAATGTGGTCGCTTTCGACTTCGATCGTAAGCGCCAGTCCAGGGCAGTCCTCGTTTTTACTGTTGTTCGAACCCTTAAGACGTACCAAGGCAGAGTTGTTGTCATCCGTTTGTAAGTATGCCTCGATAAGGATTCGCGGCGGATTACCGTGCTCACCCTTCTGACGCTTCTGAAAGTAATCTGCGACAATCGCCGCATTGAAGAGATATGGATCTATGGCACTCTGAATAAGGCGCCCGTCGTACTGGCCAGTGAGAACAAGACCTATGGCCTCCAGGACGGAAGTTTTCCCGGTCTCGTTGTCCCCAACGATAACGTTGAAGGATGGGTTCAGCTCCAGATTGAAGGTGGTGAACCGCTTGAACCCTTCGATGTAGACACGGGTGATGTGCATGTCCAATTCTGGCTCCTATGAGTTCGATAATCCGCTTTCCGGCAGCCTAAAGCTGAATGCTCTGTGCGCACTCAGCGAGCACGAAAACACGCACAGGCCCTGCCCCATCATTCTCGGCCCACCCAATACATCGGCCGGCGCTTCAGGTTCATGACCGTAAGCACTCGCAGTCCATTTTGTTTGATCGTGTAGAGAATCGCGTAGGGAAACCGGAGAACCAACCGGCGACGGACCGACCCGAGGATCAGTGAGCCGGCTTCAGGATAATCGACGATGGCTTGGGTGCAGCGCTCGACCTCGTCTAGAAAAGCCGATCCGAGGCCTGGGCTTTCAGAATTGTAAAACTGTGCAGATTCATTCACCTCACGACGGGCCAGGCGATGATAGGAGGCTCGCTCCATTTCACTTCAGTTTAGCCCGCGCCTCACGAAACACCTCTGCGGCCGAGCAACTGGAGCCAGGATTCACATCCATCTCCGCATCTCTCCGCTGAGCCTCCTCGGCCCACAGTCGCGTGTTTTCTTCTTCGGAAAGATTCTCCAGGCTCTCTAACAACTTGCCGGCCAAACGCGCGCGTGCCTTCGGGTCCAGCTTCAAAGCCTCGGCTTCAAGTTCTTTCAAACTCATGGGCGTATTCTACACCAAACAACAATAACGGCAACCCTTGAAGCCTGCTCTAGGCGTATCAAACGACGCCGCCTTCTTTCCCCCACTCTATAAAATTGAGCGAGGGGGGTTGTTACTCAACTGTGCCCGTCGAACGAGGGCTCTGCTCTTTCTCTTTCCACCCTATCAATGGGGGAGTGGCCTGCCAACTCTCAACGTGCGCGCGTCGAACGAGGCCGTCCTCTTTCCCCCACTCTATACAAATGGGGTGGAGGGGGTTGTCACTCAACTGCGCCCGTCCACCTCGCACATTCTGATGTGGGGGGTGCGGGAGCAAGAGGGACACCCCCTCTACCCCATGACTGCACTCCCATGATGATGTATCAACAACCACTCATCCCCGATCCGCTCGAAGAGGTTCGTGGCTAAGACCTGCGCCTGCTGCGGTTCGTCGGCTTGGTGGGTGGTGATGTGCTCCACGCAGACGACCCAGGCCATATCGCCCGCCACCTGCACCATCACGTCGGTGAGTTCGAAGGTCATCGAAAACGTATTATTGAAAATCAAAACCCAGGAGTCGCGGACCGCCGGCCAGTCCGACCGCAATGACCAGCCGGGATGGATGCAGGTGACATATTCCTGATGCGCCCAGACCCTATCCATCTCGGCAATGTCGAGATTGCCGAACGCGGCATAGAAGGCATGGTTCGCTTTGTTCACTTCCTCGATGCGTTGCTCCAGCATGCAGGGCTCCTCCGCTGAAAAATGAGCCGTATCATACTGTAACCACGGAGGCGGGGGCGAGAGGAGAATCGCGTCGAATGCACAGGCTCAGACGAAAGTCTCTCCGCGCACAAGCTGCTGAACCAGCGGGAGAAACTGGGCCCTCAACTCTTGTTTATAGAGGGCCCCATCGACTAACGGCATCCTCCGCGCGACCTCAAGTCGGGCTTCGTCGAAGGACATGATGATGACCAGAACGGACGGGTTCCAGCGCTTGATCGGAGCGACGGCTTCCAATCCGCCGATCTCCGGCATATTCACATCGAGTAGCACCACATCGGGACGGCACTCAGGCAGGCAGGCTAACGTTTCTTTGATGGAGCAGCAGGTCCCCGCAAGGAGAACCCAGGGAACTGTGGAGAGCCAATCTTGCAAGGCACTCAATACGGCCAGGTGATCGTCCACCACGAGCAGACGAACAAGCATCGGTCGGTCCGTTCTCGCCACCTCAAGGGGCATTGAGCGTCATCCCTTCTGGTATCCAGACCCTCCGATACCGAACTGTCTCACCATCTTATCAAGCGCAATCATCGCAGCAGTCCGCAGACGACCCTCCACGTCAGCCGGCAGACTCGCAGCGGTCCACCCCAGGAGCTCCCGGCGCAACAGTTGAAATCGCGCAGTCCCCACTCCTCCCTCGGCCCCACCCCTCACCAGGTACTCTTCCCCCTGAGGCCCTTCAACCAATAGTCCAACGACAGTCATGGCTTCCCCCTCACAGGCAAACATAAACGTGGTCGCGGCTCACGCCGATTCCACACGGTTCCGCAAACAGTCGATCATCAAGTCCTGTTGATACTACCTCCGATAGTTACTATTGACTACTGAGGTATTTCCTGATGGAGAGAGTAGAGGGGAAAAGCCAGACAGGGTGGCGGAACGTGGCCCTCACACTGTGGACGTCACACCAGCGGAGGAATGAGCCCGGATTGCATGGCAAACTTCACCAGGCCGGCCACATCGTGAATGTCCAAACGTTCCATGAGTTGCGCGCGGTGCGTCTCAACCGTTTTCGCGCTCAGGCCTAATCGGAACGCGATTTCTTTCGTGGAATGGCCTTCGGCCATGAACCGGAGAACTTCACGCTGACGCGGGCTCAATCGCTCCAGCGGGCTGGAAGGACGTCCGCCCCCCTGCTGATAGGCCTCAATCGTATAGCGCGCGACTGTTGGCGTGAGATAGGGCTCCCCTTTGCTCACCCTCCGAACCGCCAGCTCCAGTTCCGGCAGGTCGGCGCCTTTGAGCAAATACCCCTTCGCCCCGGCCTTCAACGCCTGGCGCAGATATTCCTCATTCGCATGCATCGACAGCATGATGATATGAACCGCCGGCCACTGCTTCGTAATGCAGGCGGCGGCTTCCAGACCGTTCATCACCGGCATGGCGATATCCATGAGCACCAAGCCCGGCTGATGGGTTTCCACCGCCTTCAACACCGCCTGACCGTCGCCGGCTTCGGCCACGACTACGACGTCCGCCATCTTATCCAGGAGCGCGTGAATCCCCGCCCGCACCAGATGATGATCTTCGGCCAGCACCACCCGGATCTCGCTCATGACGTCGCCGCCTCCTGCTGCGGCTCAGCGACAGGAATAGAGAACTCGATGCTGGTTCCATGCCCCCTCGCCGACTGCACCGTGAAGAGCCCCCCCGCCAGACGAACGCGCTCCTCCATCCCCAACAGCCCCATGCTCATCCCGTGATGGTGTCGAGCCTGCGTCGTTCCCACATCGAACCCGCGCCCGTCGTCCTGTATGGTAATCCGAATCAGCTCCTGGTCCGCCAGCAGAGAGAGCATCAACGAGCCGGCCTTGGCATGCCGGGCGACGTTCGTCAGCGCCTCCTGCACGACGCGAAAACAGGCAATACTACGGGGAGCGGTCAGTCGGAGAGGCCCTTCGTCCAGATGCAGCTGTAATGACCACCCCGCCCGCTCGGCTTGGCGGGTGGCATACCAACGCAATGCCGGCACCAGCCCGAGATCGTCCAAGAGGGAGGGCCGCAGATCCAAGGCGAGGTTCCGCACGCGCGCCAACAACTGTTCGCTGATCGCAATGCTCTCATCCAACTCCGCCTGTGGCCTCGCCCCTTCGCCATCGCGCTGCACCTGCTGCAAATTCATCTTCAGTGCCGTCAGCTGCTGCCCGATTTCGTCGTGGAGATCTTGCGCCACCGCACGCCGCTCCGCCTCCTGCACCTCGAACAACCGCTGGGCCAGTGTCCGGGCACGCACCGTCGCACTGGCGAGTTCGGCCGTCCGTTCGGCCACACGTTGCTCAAGCAAATCATGAGCCTGCCTGAGCAGAACTTCCGTCTGCCGAGACTCCGTCACATCATCCACGACGTAGGAACAGCGGGGATAGCCATTCGGCCCAACGCCAATGAACGAAACCGTCGCAAGGAACGACAACCGTCTCCCCTTTCCATCGGGCCCCGCCACATGCTCATATTCGAACCGGACCGATACTCCACGCTGGATACAGGTCCGGTAGTGGGTGAGCCACATCTGACGCAGGTCCTCCGGCACACCGAGCGCTGAAGCCATTCGTCCGCGCATTGCCTCCGGGGTCGTCCCGAATAATCTGGCGGTAGCCTGATTATCTGAAAGGTGCCGAATATCGTCGTCGAGCACCTCCACAACCCCCATCATCAGAGACGCGCTGTCGAAGAATGTCTGGAGCGTCACCTCGCTTTGCTTGAGCGAGATCTCCGCCTGCCTCCATGGTGTAATGTCGTGAACGAGCGCGACAAAGTGGTCGATCGAGCCATCGTTCTTCCGTATCGCATTGGCCGAAATTACCGCATAGACTACGGTCCCGGACTTATGGAGAAAGCGCTTCTCCATCGAATAGCCCTGGCTCTGCCCGTCGAGGACCAGCTGAAACTGCGCCAGATCGGCCGCAAGATCGTCCGGGTGGGTCAGATCCGTCCAGGTCAGCCGAGTCAACTCTTCCCGGGAATACCCGAAGATCGTGCACAACTGATCGTTGAACTCGATCCAATGCTTGTCGAGCGACGACATCGCCATGCCGATCAACCCGAGTTCGAAATAGCGGCGGAACCGTTCTTCGCTCTGCCGCAGAGCCTCCTGGTTACATTTTCGTTCCGTCACATCGACATGGGAACCGGTCATCCGGATGGGCACGTCCTGCTCATCGCGGATGAGAACGGCGTCCGTATGAATCCATCGATAGGTGCCATCCCGATGGCGAAGACGATGCTCCAGTCCATAGGTCGGAATCTTCCCCTCATGAAACGCCGCGACGAGCGCGAAGACTCGTTCACGATCGTCCTGGTGCAGGCGCGTCTCCCACTCTGCCGGTGAAGTGCTGAGCTCGTCCGCCCCATAACCTAGACTCTGTTTCCACAAGAGCGAGTAATACATCTCGTTCGTCTTGAGGTTCCAATCCCACACCCCGGTCTGAGTGGCCGAGACGACGAGGTTCAACCGGGCCTCCTGCTCGCGCAACACCCGCATGGTCGCGTTATACGAAGTGATGTCGTGCGCGATCGTGGAGAGACCGTCCACCGCCCCGATTTGGTTTCGAATCGGCGAGAGGCTGAGCGATAGCTCGATCCTGTGCCCGTCACGGTGCTGCCAGGCGGTTTCATACTGAGAAATCGCCTCACCCTGCATCATTCGTCGACCCAGGTCTGCGTCTCTCACCACCCGATCGGACGAAATGAGCGCGCGCAGCGAATGCCCGATCCTCTCAGCAGCGCGATAGCCGAACATACGTTCCGCTGCGGGGTTCCAACTCGTCACGTCCCCGTTGCAATCCTGACTGATAATGGCATCAACGGACGAATCGACCAAAGCCGCCAATTGCTGGACGCCTTGATCGATCGTGACCGCCCGGCCCCGATTCACGAGCACGGCCACAACCCAAAGGAGCGCAACGCTGAGCGTGCGGTTGAGAATCGCCGGCGCTGGATGAACTTCGCTTGGAGACAGCGCCCACCCGGCAAATACCAGCCCTGTCGCAAGACCCGCCACGACATGGACAGACTTGGGATTGCCCTGCCGAGCTGCAAGGAGGATCGATACCGTGTACAGGAGATACTCCTGACACCCGAGTGGGGCCAAGTAATCAAGCAGAAATGTTCCCGCCAAGGTCAGGCCGCTAGCGATCTGTGCTGTTCGTGCCTTCATGGACAATCGATACCCTGGTGTGCCGGAAAGAATGATCCTGACGAACCGGCATACAGGAGAGAACTGGCTATGCCTGCCATAGTGGGGTGAGGCTATTTTGGGAGAGACACCCTACTGCTTCAATTACACTAAACCGAAAACCGACAACTTTGGCGGCATGATACCGGAAGGTGCATGACAGGAGAAGGACTAGAGCCTCTTTACTACTATCAGGAATTTCCTGATGGTGAAAGACCCTACTAATGAGAGCCTTTCAAAGGAGCCTGCCCTGCTGTCTGCCGATCGACCACCCACACGCCAGCCAGGATCAGCAGGATGCCGATGATTTCACTCGGACCCACCGATTCTTTCAACAACAATGCAGACAGCACGATGGCGGCC
>VFKF01000486.1 GCA_009885705.1 Nitrospira sp.
CGGATCGTCGTAGGAATTGCGTTGCTCGGGATCGGCGGCTTTGCCGGGTTGCCCCCGGTAGGAACTGGTATCGCGCTGGTGTTTGGGACAGTCATGTTGATCACGGGCGTCATCGGTTTCTGTCCGGCCTGGACCCTGTTGGGAATCAATACCTGTCCGAGGGAAAGTATGAATCGTAAGAAGTAACATGTGACAAGAGGACGATATGTGTCTGTGGGCCCTCCCAGAGGGAAACACTATTCAACAGGCTGGACATTATGAAGTTGGAGCAGCCGGAATGAAGACGATTTCGATCTCGTCTTCTATTCGGTCTCGCCAGGTCACGGGCATGGGGCTGTTGGTGTTGACGGGACTGTTGTTCGCGGCCTGTGCGGGCGGCCCGATGGATCGAGCGGACCATGTGAAGATGGCGGATGTCTTGAGGGGGAAGACGAAGCAGGAGCTCCTGGCCTGTGCCGGTGCGCCGCGGAGAGACAGCACCTCCGAGGGTTTGGCGGTGATGGTGTACCAGGAGGAAGCCGAGCTCGTTGAGCTCTCGGTCCCTGGCGCGAAATCAAGCGGCCCACGAGATGTCCCGCACCGTTGTCGGGCGACCGTTATGCTGAAAGATAATCGCGTGACCGATGTGCGCTATGAGTCGGTGCCGAAATGGCTGGGGGCTGAGAACCATTGCGATGCGATCTTCGCGCGCTGTTTTCAATAGGAGAGACCGGAACGATGGTTTCTCCTGTCGGTCCTGTGGATTTTCGCTCCAGTCGAAAGCGGTTCCGGTGTCTGATCGATTGATTTAATGGTAGAAATAGCAGGGGCATTGTCGGCGGTCATGGTATGGCCTTGGCACAGGAGAGAGGTATGATGCGGCTGTTATCGATGGTGCTTGGGATGACCATGCTCGTGAGTTGTGCCGGAGAAGCGTCTCGTGTGAAGAACGAGGATTTTCGTGCGGCAGGCCGAACCGACAATGCCGCGATCGAGTTCGCTCCGCCTTCCCCCGAAACCATTCCAGGCAGCCAACTCGGTGAACAGATCAGGCTGGGCTATGAGATTGTCGTCAATACCCAGGAATATGGCCGTCCCTATGTTGGCAATCGGCTGAACTGCACGAACTGTCATCTCGATGGCGGACTCAATCCGAATGCGGCTTCCTTCGTCGGTCTTGCGTCAGTCTATCCCTTGTATCGCTCCCGCAACGCGAAGGTGAATACCTTGGCTGACCGCATCAACGAATGTTTTGAGCGGAGCCTCAATGGACGAGCCCTTCCGCCTGACAGTTCCAAGATGCAGGCCATCGTGGCCTATATCACCTGGCTTTCGCAGGGAGTACCGAGCGGTGCGACCATCCCCTGGCGAGGACTCCAGCACATTGATTCCCGGCGGCCGCTCGACCCAGCCAAGGGGAAGAAGATCTTTGTGAGCAAATGTGCCTTCTGTCACGGCTCCGATGGCCTGGGAACGATGTCGGGGCCGCCGGTGTGGGGACCGCAGTCCTACAATATTGCCGCAGGCATGGCGCGGGTGAGCGTCGCCGCCGCGTTCATCAAATCGAACATGCCGCGCACGCAGGGCTGGACTCTGTCGGACGACGATGCCTACGACGTCGCCGCTTACTTGAACAGCCAGCCGCGCCCTGATTTTTCCGACAAAGTGAACGACTGGCCGAAGGGCGGAAAGCCGGCCGATTCGCCGTATTAGCGCGTGAGATGTATCTTGGAGGATAAGAGCGTATGGCTTATAGCTGATGGCATGGGAAAGCCATCGTCTGTCGAGACGAGGCGGCGGTCATTGGTTTCGGTAGTTCCAGCTCTGGTTCCTCGCCATAAGCCATACGCTATATGCTCTTTTCTTCGGACGAGGGCCTCTGCGAGGAGGGCGCTATGAAACTCACAGCCTCATATCATGGTGGGACGCGCTACGACATCACGAGCGGCACGCATCGCATCGTGACGGATCAACCTGTAGACGACGGAGGGCAGGATGCCGGGATGAGTCCCGTCGAACTGTTTGTCGGATCGGTGGCCAGTTGCGTCGGGTATTTTGTCGGACAATTCTGCGCGCGCCACGATATTCCTCGGGACGGACTGAGGGTCGATGCCGAGTGGACGATGGCCGAAGGCCCGCATCGAGTCGGCGCGATCGCCCTGGCGATCCATCTTCCTCATCGCCTGACGCCGGATCTCAAAGAACGTTTGTTGAAAGTTGCGCATGGCTGCACCGTCCATCAGTCGCTGACGGTTGCGCCGAACGTGGCGATTACGCTGAATCCCCATAGCCATATCGGGAGCCAGCCATCAGGAGGAGCGATCATCCCATGACCCTCTCGCGTCGTGTATTACTCGAACGATTGCTTCAAGGGCTCGGAGTTGCAGCAATCGTCAATAGGCATGTTCCTGTTGTGCAGGCGGCCGGGGAAGAGTTGGCTCGGAACGAGTCGGGGCCGTTGACGATCCGGGTGACCAGGCCCTTCGATGCCGAAACGCCGGTGCGCGAGTTCAGACCGTTCCTGACCCCCAACCATCGTTTCTTCGTGCGGAGTCATTTCGGTCCGCCACCGCCTGACGCCATCTCCGAGGCCAATTGGACCCTTCGCGTCGGCGGTCTGGTTGAACGATCGCAGGAGTTCAGGCTGAAAGACTTGCGTCAGATGGAAGTTGTGACCATCACGGCGGTCGTTCAATGCAGCGGCAACGGTCGGGCATTTCACCGGCCCAAGGTTCCGGGCGTGCAGTGGGAGCGTGGTGCCGTGGGGAATGCAGAATGGACCGGGGTGCGACTGCGGGATCTGTTGGCGAAGGCCGGGGTTCAAGCCAGCGCGCGGCATGTGCAGTTGCAAGGAGCGGATCGGCCTGTCGTGGCCTCCGTGCCGCTGTTCATCAGAAGTATTCCGCTGGAGAAAGCGCTCCATCCGGATACGGTTCTCGCCTATGAAATGAACGGGCGTCCCCTGCCGCTCTTGCATGGCGCGCCATTACGAGTGATCACGCCTGGTTGGATGGCGGACTCCTGCATGAAGTGGCTGACGGAGATCACGGTCCAGGCAGAGGAGTCGAAGGGTTACTACATGCAAACGGCCTATCGCATGCCGGCGATCCCTGTGGAACCTGGTGCCGCGGCCAGCGGAAAGTCGATCCCCGTGGAAGCGATGGTGGTGAAGTCGCTCATCGCCGCGCCGCAAGAGGGTGAGACCGTGAAGTCCGGTCCCGTGACCATTCAAGGCATGGCGTGGAGTGGGGAGGCGAAGGTCGTGAAGGTCGAGGTGTCTCTTGACGAGGGGAAGACGTGGGAGCCGGCGAGGCTGGTCGGCGAAGATCGCCCCTACGCATGGAGGCAATGGCAGTTGATCTGGAAGGCGAAGACGGCAGGCACGTTCACGATTCTCTGTCGTGCAACGGACGCCCGCGGGGAGCAGCAGCCGGCCATGACACCCTGGAATCCGAGCGGATTTTTGTGGAACGGATGGGATCGGGTGTCCGTGACGGTGACGGCATGAGTGTGAGACGTGAGACGGTAGGCGTGAGGCGAGAGAAGGGGCTGGCCATCGGTTTGCTTCTCTTCGGTGGTTTTCTGAGCATTGCGATGACAGCGGCGGCACAGGAGGAGGATCTGGCCACGGTGAGTGCGGCGTTGGCGCCTCGCGCGGAGGTCTTGATTATTGCGCGCTGTTCCGTCTGCCACAGTCCTGATCTTGTTGCGCAGCAGCGGTTGCCTCGGGCGCGATGGGAGGCCACGGTCGAGAAAATGAAACATTGGGGTGCGGAGATTTCCAAGGACGAGGCCGATGTACTCGTGCGGTATCTCTCGGCGCGGTATCACCCCGGTGCGCCGGATCATCTGCCACCGCTCGAGAGTGAAGTGAGGCAGGCGGAACCGTTCACGCAGGACTCAGTCGCTGAAGGTCCGGTCACGGGAGTTGCGGCGAGGGGCGCCGGCATTTTTGAACACAATTGCCAGGCCTGTCATGGGACTAATGCGATTGGTGGCCATGGCCCGAAGCTGGCGAAGAATCCGATTCTGAAACATGAGGATCTGTTCTGGGAGACGGTCCTGCATGGTCGAGGGCCAATGCCGGCCTGGGGTTCCGTACTGAGTCATCAAGAGATTGCCGATGTGCATGCCTGGTTATCGACGAGGTAAGGAGTCCAGTGAGGGTACTTCAGATGAAAGGAGTGGCGAGATGCATGTGAGAAGAGGGGTCGTGATTGGAAGCGCACTACTCGCGTTGGTGGGACTGATGTCCTCCCCGCGCCTGTCGTTCGGGAGCGATCAGCCGCGCGCGAAGGAGATTCTTCAGCAGACTTGCGTGCAATGTCATCGGCTGGAAGGCAAGCCGGATTCGCGCTTCAATCTGAAGGCGCCCGACCTTATCTGGGCCGGCAGCAAATATAAGCGGACCTGGTTGATCGGGTGGCTGACGGGCAAAGAAGCGCCGTTGTATGCCAAGGGCTACCGATGGGACCTGACCGAGGTCCCGTCCAAGCATCCGATGGTGACCGAGTCGGAGGCCAACGCGATCGCCGATTACTTTGCTGCGCACAACAAAGATCCGCGCGTCACCGTCGGCGCGTTCGATCTCGCGAAGGTGAGTAAGTTTGATGCGGCTTTCGGTGGCATGGCCTTTAAGGCGCATGCCTGTCTCGGCTGTCACGTCATCGAAGAGAACGGCAAGATCATCGGGGGGCCGCAGAGTGCATCGCTGGTGGCGTCCGGACAACGATACGACAAAGATTGGCTCTTCCGTTTCGGTCAAAATCCACAAGACTTCACGCCGCACAGCGGCGAGTTTCTGGCCGATGCCACGGAGCCACAGCTCCGGGCGGTGATCGGGTTCTTGATGGTGCAAGGCGTGAAGGACTTCACGTATTACGAGCCCTGGACGAGCCAGGAGTTCGGGATGGCCAGCGTCGATCGCGGCAAGGTCGTCTACAAGGAATATTGCTCACAATGTCACGGCGCGACCGGCAAGGGCGACGGACCGGCAGCGTCTGGATTGGATCCGAAGCCGGCGATCCATGCCAACATGCCATTTGAAAAGCTCCCGATCGACTATCTCTACAACGTCATCAACCATGGCGGCGCGGCGATGGGCAAATCGCCGAACATGCCTTACTGGAACCTGACCATCGGCCAGCAAGGGGTCGCCGATGTGATGGCCTACTTGAAAGCGACCTTTAAGGGAGCGCCGGACATGGCCGCGGCCCAATCGGGCGGAGGGCCGACGGGTGTCTGCCCTCAAGAGCGGAAAACCGTGAAGGCTCCGGGGGACTTCTTGTCTAAAACCAATCCGCTCCCGGCTTCTGCAGAAACGGTCAATGCCGGGAAAGCCGTATTCCTCAAAACTGCGCAGCCTGTCGCTTGTGCGATGTGCCATGGAAAAGATGGGAACGGGCAGGGCTTCATGGGAGCGGCATTGGTTCCGCCACCCAGGAACTTCACCTGCGGCAAGATGATGAACGATCTTCCTGACGGACAACTGTTCTGGATCATCAAGAACGGATCACCCGGGACTGGGATGATGTCCTTTGCCGGTTTGCCGGATGAGCAGGTGTGGCAGTTGATTCATTACGTTCGATCGCTGGCGAAATAGCCGTCAGCTTCCAGTCCTCAGCGGTCAGCAGTGAGCTGATCGCTGGCAGCCAATGGCTTGTATAAGGAGTCGATCATGGCGACATTTATTATCTCAGGCAGTCGCGGCACCGACGATCCGACGATGGCGACCTTGCCTTTCATGGCAGCGAAGGTTGCGAAAGAGCAAGGACACGATGTCGTGCTCTGGCTCTGGAACGAAGCTGTGACGCTCGGGCGCAAGGGCACTGCCGAGCATGTGACGGGAGTCAACCTGACGCCGCTGAAAGACTTGTTGGCTGCCGTGCAGGCCGCGAATATTCCCATCTGGGTCTGCGGGGCCTGCGCCGTGGCACGGCAGATCGGCGCAGGAGATCTCGTTTCTGGCGCCACGATCAAAGGCATGGCAGACTATATCAAGGCCGTGGCCGAGCGTGACCGTAACGTCGCATTTTGATTCTGCAGCGGAGAAAGGAATTCCCTATGTCAGCCGATGGCGAATCGACCGGAAAATCAAAAATCCGTAAGAATCGAGAAGATGAGGCAGCTATCGACGAGTCCGTGACAAAGGATGGGCGTCTTGAGGCCAATGAGCTTGAGGCCATTCCTACGCTGGTGCCGCGGGAAGGGGATGGCTATCGATTGCCGCGAAATGGAGGGCGTGGGCCTATCGGTGAGGTCGATCACTCGTTGACTGACGATGATCTCAGACGTGTCAACACAAGGAAGGGCCTGCTTCAGCTGCTTGAGTACAAAGCCATCGATATCGAGGATGTTCGCAAGACGCTGCTCTACGAAGAAGAGCTGCGTCAATTGCAGGTTGAATTGGTCAAGCTTCAGCGGTGGGTGCAGAGCAACGGCGAACGGATCGCGATTCTGGTCGAAGGCCGCGATGCGGCGGGCAAAGGCGGCACGATCCGCCGGTTCACCGAGCATCTGAATCC
>VFKF01000521.1 GCA_009885705.1 Nitrospira sp.
CCGGATCCTCGAATAAGGTGCGAAATGAAGTCGGATGGCTAAAGAGCCAAGCCGGAGGAATTTTCAGAGCAGCTGCGAGTGCTTCGAGGGTTGAAGCGGAAGGATCAATCTCTTCCGCCTCAATGTCCTCTAATTGATGAGTCTGACTATGAGATGCCGCTGCCAACGCTTCTACGGAGAGGCCTTTTGAGACCCGCCACGCTTGAATCTGTTGTCCGAGTGCCATGGTGCGATGATACTGAATCGCGGCGTTCTCCGCAACCACACTCTTGGTGGCGACAGCTCGACATTCCATCATTAACAAAGACTTATGAGTATTTTCTCCCAGTAGAAGATGCGTGATGAAATCAGGTATAATGCGCCTCCAAGTTTATTCCAGATCCAGCGAGGAGGCGTGTCATGTTAGGAACAGATATTCGCGGAATTATCGCAGAGGAAGAAGAAGTTCAGCGGCGCAAGGAGGCGTTGAAATCGCTTCTGAGCATGCGTTCCAAACAGTTGCGTGAGTCGTTGGAACAGCGGATCAAGCGGGCCAAGGTCAGTGGAGATTGGATCCATCTTTCGCAAGAAGAATGCGCCACGTTGCACAAGCGAGAGAAGCTCCACCTCCAGTCTCAGTTCGACAAGCTTCAGCACGAGCAGGATCGAACCAGTGGGAAGCTGACTGCGCTCAAGCGGGCGAAAGTACGGGCTCAACGGATTCGGGCGGCCGAGGCCGCATCCGGGCGGAAACGTCGCTGAACCGGTTGTGTCCAGCGTGACGTATAAGCGTGGCTGACTCACTTCCCCTCCTGACGCGCTCGCAAGGGGCGCACATCCGCGAGCTGCTTCTTGATAGACGTGTGCGAGCACAGGCAGGCGCCTTCGTGGTCGAAGGCGCCCACGCTGTGCGAGATCTCCTCGTCCGGTACCCAAGTCAGATCCTGACAATCGTGACATCCCATGGTTACCTGCTCAAGGAAGGGCAGGGCGATCGATTGGTTCGATTGGCTGTCTCGACACCGCAGTACTCCTGCCCTGACTTCCAGTTCTCGAAGCTGTCCGATGTAGACGAACCTCAAGGCATTCTCGCCCTGGTGCGACAGCCGATATGGAATGAAGGAACGATTCTGAGTCAGCGGACTGTCCTGGGAATTTTCGGAGAGCAGCTACAAGATCCCGCCAATGTTGGGGCGATTATTCGAACGGCCGCTGGTCTCAACGTGAGCGCCCTCTGGCTCACGCCGGACTCTGCCGATGTGTATCATCCCAAGGTGGTTCGCGCCACGAGTGGGGTGTTGCTCGCGCTGCCGATATTTTCCATCAAGGATGTGTCAGGGCTGATTCAGCAGGGCTGCCAGATTTTCACTGCAGAAGTGGCAGGTGAGGGAACGGTTCCAATCGATGAGATTCGGCAGGTGCCACGGAAATGTGTCTTTGCAGTTGGCAATGAAAGCCGTGGTTTATCCGCTCAGATCCGCACGCAGGCTACGACTCGATTTACTATCCCGCTCAGTCGCGACGTGGAATCTTTAAATGTTGCGGCAACCGTAGCCATTGCTACGTTCTACCTTGGACGACTTCCTCAAGGGGGATAGCCCCTGGGCTAGTCGGTCATCAATTCTATAAATGGGAAGTGATTAGTGGTGCCGAGGGACAGAATTGAACTGTCGACACCAGCCTTTTCAGGGCTGTGCTCTACCGACTGAGCTACCTCGGCACGGAACAGGGCAAGATAAGCAGGGCACTGTTACAGGATCGACCACGAAAAATCAAGTTGTCGTGCCACCCACTCTCTGGGAAATCTTTGGGGGCACGCTGTGGCGGAGAGGGAGGGATTTGAACCCTCGGTAAGGGTTTTGCCCCTACGACGGTTTAGCAAACCGTTGCCTTCGGCCACTCGGCCACCTCTCCACTTGTTTCAGCTGTGTGCGGGGTTCCCGATCATGTGC
>VFKF01000225.1 GCA_009885705.1 Nitrospira sp.
CCCTTTATCGCCGTCAACATGGCGGCGATTTCTCCGGAGCTCTTTGAAAGCGAACTGTTCGGCCATGTGCGCGGCAGTTTCACCGGTGCGACGATGGATCGGCGGGGGTACTTCGAGCTGGCGCATCACGGCACGCTCTTCCTCGACGAGATCGGCGACCTGCGCCTGGAACATCAGGGCAAGTTGCTGCGCGTGCTTCAAGAGAAGACCTTCTATCGAGTCGGGGCGACAACCCCGACGACTGTCGATGTCCGCGTGGTGGCGGCAACGAATCGCGATCTGCAGCGAGGCGTGTCCGAGGGCTGGTTCCGTGAGGATCTGTACTTCAGGCTGAAGGGTTTGGTGTTTCGGCTCCCGCCATTGCAGGACCGGAAAGACGATATCGGGCTGTTGGCCGAACATTGCCTGACCGAGCAAGCCCAGCAGCTGGGACGGGAAGCCCCGAAGCTCACGCAGGAGGCGCTCAATGCGCTGCTGCAACATGAGTGGAAAGGGAATGTTCGCGAACTTCGCCAATGTCTCGAGCAGGCAGTCGCACTCGCCGAGCGGCCCCTGCTGACGAAGGAGGATCTTCGATTGCAGCCGGCGACGTCCCCCACACCCTCAGATCGCACACGCACACCAAAAATATTGCCGGAGCCGGCCGGCGATGCCGCCGTCCTCGATTGCCTTCGCCTCAATGGCTTCGACATGCAGGCAACAGCCAGGGCCCTCGGATGGGACAGGAGCACGGTCACACAGAGACTCAAGGGTCTCTGTTTCCAGGCGCTGGTCGACACCAGCGGCGACAAGGCCCAGGCAGCAGCTACATTGGCTGGCGACCCCTCTCTCACGAGAACGGTCGAACTCAAGCTGATGGACTACTACGAGCATCTCCTGGCCACGATCCAACCCTTCCCAACTGTGGAGGAAGCCCTCCTCGACTGCAAGAGGCGCTTCAAAAACCTGCCGGATCGGCATTTCAAGTCGGTCGAAACATTAATCAAACAGGCCTACACACAGCAAGCCAACTGACCAAACAGTGCTAGACTAGAACGAAGCCATCGGGATCTCTAGTCAGCTAAAGATTGGCACCTTCTATGTACGTCCTCTTTATCCTCTTCCTGTTGCTGACACCGAACGAATCCTCAGCTGAGATCTACGCCTGCCCCAATGTCGACGGCGATACCTATACTGAAAACCCGCAGCGGCCGGACTGCCGCCTCCTCGACATCCAACCGCCGGCGTTGGTCTACGAACGAACCTTTACTGGGAAGGGTGTCGAGGCAAGACCGAGCGGGCCCTGGTCGCAGGGATCGGCTGAGGCTCAGGCTGAAATCTGCGGGCTTTATCGGGAGTGGGTGACGTTAGGCAGGAAGCGGTATGCGAATGCCTATGACTTTCCACCTCACGGGCTGACACCGTTCGAAATAACCAGGCTGAACAATCTGGATCTCCTGTTTTCCTATCGCGGGAGTCCGAACTGCGGCAAGCAGTAATCGAAACCACGAGCCTCAGGCGTTTCAGTCCGCGAGCCCACCCCTCGTCAACAGGATCACATTCTCGTGCTCAGGCCTTTGTAATACGTTTACATGCTGTCTGTCTGGTGCTCGACGTCTAGTCGCTCCTCATGCTGCTTTTCCTGGAGCGGTCTTGGCTCGCACCAAAAGATCGACCTCGCAATCCAGGACATGCAGCAAGGACAAGAGTTGGTCGACAGACTTGCGGTAGTTCGTCTGATCGAGCAGACGATAGAACTGCGTGGCTGAAGTTCCAAGCCGTCTGATCATTTCGCGCTTCGACAGGGGACTCGCCTCGACTCGCCTCTGCGCCTCGATCGTCAACTTATACAGCAGCGTATCCCGCAAGTAGTGCGGATCCTGGTTGTATTCCAACACCTGCTCACCGTGGACCGTTCCTTCCTTGCCCGACTCCAATACATAGGTAAACCCTTCGCTCCCAAGCTCTTTATCGACAAAGACCCGGGCAATCGGATCGGCGGCACTAGGTTGAGGCTCGACTTTCGAGTAGGGAAGCTGGAACAGCTTCTTCGATGCCTTCACAAGGAACGATCTTTTACGATTGTTGTGTGCAACAGATTGGATCTTCATAGTGCCCCCTCGAATTTCAGTTGCTCGAGCAGCACACGAATTCGCCGCGTGACCTTTCCCACCATCGGTTGTTGATTATCCAAATCCCACTTCACGATGAGCACACCATCACGATAGACATGCACATGCCTGGGGGCATGATCGCCCTTCCACGTGACGAAGACATAACCACCCCGACGGACCTTACTCATTTACAAGTGTTACCTCTGTAGGTATCGACTGTCAAGAGCCGTGACCATTACTCATCTCACATTCACTGACAGGTTGGGTCGGCGGAGGCGGGATCGAAGGCGTCGTCGCGCACGTCCAGGATGAGTTCGTAGGGCGCCATGGGCGAGAAATTCGAGCGCAGGGCCACGGACTTCCCCACCACATTGGGTTGCGCGCTCCTCTCAATGAACGTCGCAAGTCGAAGCAGGTCCGCCACCGGGCCACCGATCCACTGCTCGGTAATTTCCGGCTGATGCGAAGTGCCGATTTCGAGGTTCATCGCCGGTCCAAACTGCGTATATTCCGACAACCGATCGTTCGCCGGATTGGACGCATAGGCCCGGATCTCTGCTGCGAACTTCCGCAACCCCGCCACCGACCCGACAATGCGCCATTCCTTCGCCGCATCGTTCTTCCCGCAATAAAACCCCAACTCGCGCCAAGCTTTGCGCGTGACTTCATTTGCCATGACGTTACTCCTTTGGGCGGATGCTGAAAAAGTCCGCCAGCGTCGTTCTCGCATCGTTCAGACCCTC
>VFKF01000343.1 GCA_009885705.1 Nitrospira sp.
ATCCGTGAAAAGTACCGCGGTATTCGACCGGCACCTGGCTATCCTGCCTGTCCCGACCATACAGAGAAACGGTTGCTCTTCGACCTCTTGTCCGCAGAGCAGCACACGGGAATTACCCTGACGGAAAGCTTTGCGATGTGGCCGGCGGCTTCGGTCAGTGGGTTCTACTTCGCGCATCCGGATGCCAGATATTTTGCGGTGGGGAAGATTGGGAAGGATCAGGTGCTCGACTATCAGTTGCGAAAGGGCATGCCGCTTTCAGCACTCGAACGATGGTTGGGGCCGAACCTGAACTATGAACCTGCTGGCGGATAGTCTGAGGGAAAGGTTGCTCGCGGACCGGTTCAATAGTCTGTTTATGACACTGTGGCAAGGGCTTTTGCATGCGTCGGTTTGCCGATCGCTGCGGTCAGTGCCGTCTTCACTCGCCGATACCGTTCTTCAGCCCACCGATTCACGTCTTCTGAATCAGTAAAGACCAACTCCCAGGCTTTTGCGGCATCCAACATCAAGAGTTGGTGAGGCTGTGCATTGCCAGGGAGGTAGACGACCAGCACCGCGGATTTTCCCGTCAGG
Organism: Nitrospira sp.; assembly: GCA_009885705.1. Taxonomy (GTDB): domain Bacteria; phylum Nitrospirota; class Nitrospiria; order Nitrospirales; family Nitrospiraceae; genus Palsa-1315. The sequence goes on from VFKF01000343.1 coordinate 577, forward strand.
CTGATATCGGTGAACACATGCAGCATGGCGCCCTCAGGCAATGTGATGTCGCGAGATGCGGCTTCCACGAGTGGGTGGTAGAGCCGTTGAAGAAATTGAGAGGTCACTTCGTAGGAGTTTGTCGTACTGAGGAGTCGGGGGTTGGGGTTCTCTCCAAATAGGTTCTCGGTCAGATAGGTGGCGGCCTCCCACGTCGGCATCGTGCCAGATGTGACTAAGGCTTCGCAGAGGTAGGCGATCCAATTGCGTGTCGCGACTTGTTTGCGCGCAGAAATCGTCTTCTTGGCCATAGTCGGCGGACCTTTCGCGAGCGTGAGATGGTGGGGTACAGGATCAGGAAATCTGCGTGGGTATCTGTACCGATCGAGATGAGGAAAGTATATCGGCGGGTAGAAAACCGGTCAACGAAATGACGGAAACGGGTACTTATGACTCGGGCACGATGCCGGGCGATGAAGGGTCGGCATACCGGTCATGAATGCGCTTGATGTCGTCCATCGAGGCAAAGAAGATATCGAGCAGCTCGGGATCGAAGTGTTCGCCGCGATGTTTGCTCATGAGTTCGACGGCGTGATCGAGGGTGAAGGCCGGCTTGTAGACTCGTTGCGTGGTGAGCGCATCGAATGCATCGGCAATGGCTGCGATCCGTCCTTCGATGGGAATCGCTTCGCCTTTCAGCTTCCGCGGATAGCCATTCCCATCCCAGCGTTCGTGGTGGGTCCAGGCAATCGAGGCGGCCACTTTGAGGATCTCCGCATCCGATCCGTCGAGGATGCGATGGCCGATTTCCGCATGTTGAGAGATCACGTCGAATTCTTCCGGCGTGAACTTCCCGGGCTTCAGGAGCACATGATCGGGTGTGCCGATCTTGCCGATGTCATGCATCGGGCTGGCGGTGCGGATCAATTCACAGCGTTCCGCTGAGAGCCCGTATTTCCTGGCGAGCAATTCGCAATAGTGGCTCATGCGATGAATATGCTGGGCCGTGGCGCCGTCCCGGTATTCTGCGGCGATGGCCAGCCGTTGAATCGTTTCTTCCCGCGAGAGGCGCAATTCTTTTTCGCTGCGTTCGAGCCACTCGAGCGCTTGCTGCAGCGCCATTGTCCTGGTTCGCACGATGTCTTCGAGGTTCTCGCGTTGGAGGCGATTTTCCATCTCCAGCCGGCGGCGGCGAAGCGCGTTCGCGACATCGATCAAGACTTCATTGGACTCAAATGGCTTGACGATGTACCCGAAGGCGCCGATGTCCAACGCCGCATTGGCGAGGACGGAGCTATCGAGGCCGGTCACCATGATCACGGCGGTCGAGGGATATTGGCTTAGGATATTACGGACCAGATCCATGCCCGACTCGCCGGGCATGTTTACATCGCATAACATCAAGGCAAAGGGTTGTTCTTCCATTTTCACGCGCGCGTCGCGCGCATCGGATGCCAGCACCGTTTCGTAGCCGTGGGTCTGCAGCATGTATCCCAACAGCCGACGAATAGGCTCCTCATCGTCGACGATCAGAATGCGTTTAAGCTCAAGTAGAGTTTGCTGGCTTGGTCGGTCAAGAAGTAGCGTCATAATGTGTACGGTCTGTCTGTTTGTGTGGTGAAGGAAAAGACTGCCTAGGTCCGATGGATGTTCGATACGATCATGATGCTCAGGGGCTCCAGAGAACTGTAATGGCATGTGCACCTTTTGTGCCATCATATTGCGAAAAGCCCGCACTGCCAGCCCCTGGCAACAGATGACATCTTGATGATCGAGAAGGAGTGGAATGATGCGCTGTGACAGCATGTTAAACGGGTGCCGTGATTGTGGTAGACGCGGAGTGGCTGAATCGCTCAACGGGAGTGCGGAAAGAGTTGTACAGATTTCGTCGATCGCACCGTGTACTTTTGTACAAATCGATGTGAGGAATGCCCAAAGCATACAGTCGGTCCCTCGGTTCGAGTCATCGCTGGGGTGCAGGCCGGTTTCATTGCGCTTTCGCCGAGCCTTCACTTATAATGCGCCACATCACACAACAGGAGACACCAATGAGTAGTGCAGCTGGATTATTACGTGTCGATGGGCGGCGAAAAGATCAATTGCGTCCGGTAAAGGTCACGCGAAATTTCATTAAGCATGCCGAAGGATCGGTGCTCATTGAAATGGGCGATACCAAAGTCATTTGTACGGCTTCGATTGAAGAGAAAGTGCCTCCGTTTCTGAAGGGGAAGGGGCAAGGATGGGTGACGGCCGAGTATTCGATGCTCCCTCGATCGACCCACGACCGATCCCCGCGTGAAGCGGTCAAGGGTAAGCAAAGCGGCAGAACGTTGGAAATTCAACGTCTTGTCGGGCGAGCCCTCCGTGCGGTGACGGATATGGGGCAGATGGGTGAGCGGTCGATCTGGCTTGATTGCGACGTGATCCAAGCCGATGGCGGGACCAGAACCGCCTCCATTACGGGAGCCTTTATTGCCTTGGCCGATGCCTTCTCTTCGCTCAAGAAGAAGGGGCTGATCAAAAAACGTCCATTGACGGACTATCTGGCCGCGATCAGCGTCGGCAAGGTGGGCGGGGAAATCCTGCTGGATCTGGCCTATACCGAAGATTCGATGGCCGATGTCGATATGAATGTGGTCATGACGGGGCAAGGGCGCTATGTCGAAGTGCAAGGCACTGCAGAACGGACCCCCTTTGCCAAGTCTGAAATGGACGAGTTCATGGCGGTGGGCTGGAGCGGGATTCAGACCCTCACCGCGCTACAGAAGGATCTGATCGGGGAACTGGAATAGGGGAGAGGCGATGATCCGTGAATTAGTGCTCGCCACTCGCAACCGGCATAAAGTCATAGAGCTCGTTGCCCTCTTACGCGATCTGGGTATCACGATACGCAGCCTCGATGAGTTTCCCGATGCACCGGACGTGGTCGAAGATGGGGCCACGTGCGAAGCCAATGCGATCAAGAAAGCGCGTGCCATTGCCGAGTTCACAGGGTTGCCGGCGGTTGCCGACGATACGGGGCTTGAAGTGGACGCACTCGGTGGGCGGCCCGGTGTTTATGCCGCCCGGTATGCCGGCGAAAACGCCACCTATGACGACAATTGTCGAAAGTTGCTTCAGGAGTTAATAGGCGTGCCTCGTGAACGACGAACCGCTCGCTTTCTCACCGTTGCAGCCCTCGCCCTTCCATCTGGCGAAGTACGAGTCGCGCAAGGCATCTTGGACGGCACGATCACAGAAGAGGCCAGTGGCGCGTTAGGGTTCGGATACGATCCCGTGTTCTTCGTTCCAGCACTCGGGAAAACCTTGGCGCAGATCTCCGCAGATCAAAAAAACACCATCAGTCATCGCGCCAAAGCCTTCA
>VFKF01000221.1 GCA_009885705.1 Nitrospira sp.
CCACTATGAAGAAATGGTGCTGAGTACACGACCGAATCGCCGCTCGCGGCGCTGGTATTCCAGCAAGGCCAGCAAGAGTTCGCGGCGACGGAAGTCGGGCCAGAGGGTTGGCGTGAAATACAGCTCGGTGTAGGCCAGCTGCCAGAGGAGAAAATTGCTGATTCGCGTTTCGCCGCTGGTCCGAATTAACAGGTCCGGATCGGGCAGGTCATGGGTGTAGAGGTGTTGTTGGATTCGTGCCTCATCGACCTCGTTCGGCTGCAGCTTTCCGTCTTGTGCCTCACGAAGAATCTCCCGCACCGCGTCGACAATCTCGGTCCGGCCGCCATAACTGAGGGCGACGGTCAGATGCAGTTTCTCGAGATGGGCCGTTTCTTGTTCGGCGGCACGGACCCATTGGAGGGCGGAGGCCGGAAGGGCATCGAGTCGGCCGATCGTCCGAAACCGGACGCCCTGTTCAATGAGCTTCGTACGTTCCGTCGATAGATAATATTCGAGCAAGCCCATGAGCGAGGAGATTTCCTGCGCAGGACGATTCCAGTTTTCCTGTGAAAAGGCGTAGATGGTCAAGGCGTGGATGCCAAGCTCCAGGCAAACGGTGATCATCTCCCGAACGGACTGAATCCCTTCCCGATGACCGGCGATGCGAGGAAGGGTGCGGAGTTCTGCCCAGCGGCCGTTGCCATCCATGATAATGGCCACGTGCTTGGGTAAGAGGTCTGAATCGAGTTTTGTGGCCAGCTCTTCGTTGGATAACTGGTCCATAGCCGATGATTCGTTCGTGCTCATGCGATGTAGCTCGTCACGATCCTTAATCTTGGGTGAAAACGTATGGCAGGCGAGCAAAGTCTACTGGCGAGGGGGAGCAAAGTCAAACGAATTTTCGTAAAAGTCCTGTAAAAGCGACAAGTTGGGCGATCTTGCATTGCGCCTGCGGAAATGATTCGGCTATACTCCAACGTCCATTCGTATGCCAACCGTCGTGGGGATTCTCAAACCATGGGTGAACTTGTTCAGTTAGCCTCCTTTGGCCTGACCGAAAGTGAAGTGTTCTCGGCGCTCGGACGGGTCAAAGTCCGTGAAGTCGACTATGCCGATCTGTATTTTGAGTCTTGTGTCTCCGAGTCCGTCTCGATGGAAGAGTCCCTCGTCAAACGTGCCACGAAGAATGTGTCGCAGGGGGTGGGGGTGCGAGCAACGGCGGGCGAAAAAACCGGCTTTGCCTATTCCGACGAGATGATCATGCCCGCAATCACCCAGGCGGCCGATGCGGCGCGGAGCATTGCGCTGCGCGGCAAGCCTGGCAAAACAAAAGTCTGGCAACGCACACAGCCGAACGCACTTTATCCCGCGCTCAACCCGCTGTGCACGCTCAGCGAGCAGGATAAAATTCAAACCATGCACGCTGCCGACGCTGAAGCGCGGCGCGCCGATCCGC
>VFKF01000124.1 GCA_009885705.1 Nitrospira sp.
CCGGTGGTGTGCCGTAGGGCTTGTCGAGCCAGTCCGCCAACGGGCGATAGGTAAAGAGATTCAGGCGAAGCATGGCCGCCATTGTGGACAGGGACCACCCGGCCTTCGAGAGGTGGTGGAGCCACTTGAGTATCAAAAGCGCGATCAGGGCTGTCCAGATCTGGATGAGCAAAGCGTTGGGACTTGTCCCGATGAAAGTCTTGATCTTGAGGTTCTGCTTGAGCGCCTTGAAGAAGAGTTCGATCTCCCACCGGTCCTTGTAAATTGCAGAGATGGTCGTGGCGCCGAAGGTGAGGTGGTTTGTCAGGAGGACGATGTCCCGGTCATTCTCTTCGTCCCGAACGACGACTCGCCGCAGCCGGTGGCGGCACTTCTCCTGCGCCCGGCTGCCCGTCAGCTCAATGATTTGATCGCTCACGATGTTTCCCGTCTTTGGTGCGGGCCGAGTTTCGACGACTTTGAAAACTGCGTTTTCTTTGAGTCGAGTCACGAAGAAGATCCCGCGGTCGGTCCAGGCACCGAACAGGTCGTAGTCGTTGTATCCGCGGTCCATCGCCACGATCGAACCGGGAGGGATATCGAGAAACGGGGTGACCTTGACGTCGTGTTGTTTGGCGTCGGTCACAAGCACCCATGCGGGCATGTAGTCATCGTGATCGAGCAGGACGTGTGCCTTGACGCCTCCCTTTGCGCGCCGAAAATTGGCCCAGGGGAACAGTGCGAGGCACAGCGAGATCGTGGTGGAGTCGAGCGACAACAGTTTGTTTTTGAAACGGAACCGGGCTTTGCGGGACCCCAGTGCCCCGGCGGCCCGGAACCGCGCCAGGGCGCTGGCAAAGACGTCCCGGTAAAGAGCGGCGGGACGGTGCTCGTTCGCATAGGACAGCGTCGATTTGTTGGGCGCCTTCGCCACCCCCAAATGCGAGAGCTTACCCAGGCAGCACGAAAGCCCATTGCAGATTTGTCGCAAAGAGTCCGCTCGCGCCAGGTGACAGAAGAGCATCGACACGAACTGGGTCCAGCAGTCGAAACCCTTCGCGTATCGCTCGGCCTCGTGCTTCCGGATCAGGGTTGCAAATTCCGTTCGCGGGAAGTGAATCAGGAGTTGACTAAACACGCTCGCAACGTTCATCATTTCGATGCTCTCCTTTTTTCTCTTGGACTCTCGGAGTCTTCGACAACCCCGAGTATCTCTCGAAGAGAGGAGAGCATTTGCTGCCGCCATGGATGCGCGCGGAATCCAGCGGCGCTCATATTGGCGAAACTACGATTCTTACGTCACATTTTCAGAAGCGATTTTGGACAAGAGTGACATCGAAAACGTGTGATTTCCACCCAGCTGATGCCCAACCTCATGGGCAACGTAGTCGATATCGAAGTTGTCCCCCTGAGGAATTCCATCTGCCGGCGAAGTGATCCCGCTTCCTTTTGATCCATCGACGCAGACGCAGCCGATACAGCCGGCGTTTCCACCACCGCCCGAAGCTCCGAACATGTGGCCGATGTCATAGTTGGCCGCGCCGATCACCGAAGTGAGGGTTGACTGTAACTGCGAATTCCACTGTCCCAGCGTCGTATAAGGATCCGTTGACGGGTTGTAGTAGATCACCGA
>VFKF01000353.1 GCA_009885705.1 Nitrospira sp.
CGTTTCATTCGAAGAAGTTCTTTCAGCGATCTCGCAGGGTGGTCTCATCAGCGTGATGGACCATCCCAACCGGGCAAAGTATGGGCATCAAAAGATGCTTGTGGTTGCAATACGGGGCTACGCGTACCTCGTTCCTTATGTTGAAAACGAGCACGAGATTTTCCTGAAAAGCATCATGCCCAGCCGCAAGGCGACGCGCGACTTCCTATCTGGAGGCAAGTGAGATGAATGACGAAAAACTGTTGGAACAGGAGATTCTGGCCTCTTTCGATCGGGGTGAGTGGAAATCCGTTCGGAACCAGAAAGGCGAGATTGCGCGGATCAAGGCAGCGGCCACGGCTACCTTGCTGAAGAACAAACGGGTCAACATTCGCATCTCGTCGCTTGACCTCGAAGGACTGCAGGCCCGGGCTGCCGAGGAGGGTGTTCCATACCAGACACTCATGGCGAGCGTCCTGCACAAATTTGTATCCGGTCGTCTAGTTGAGACGCAACAACGCATGCCTACTCGAACAAGCCGGACGGTGCGCAAGCGCACCGCCGCTTAGGGCAGACGTTATCCAGTGTACGACCGCCTCTTATAGGGGGAAGGGCAGAAAAAGTTCCGGAGCCTTACCTGCTCATGGTTCGTCAAAAAAACTCCAGGCCCCTATTCCCCTTCCCTGCAGACTACTTCTCTTTCTTAGCATCGCCAGAGCCAACAATATTCATGAGCGCTTCCGCTGTAATCGCGGATTAGCCGCTACGACAAGCCTGGACGCGGTAGCCCGGCGTCCAGGCAGGCGGGGTGCGCGTGAAGGCAAGCCAGCAGGGACCCGAAAGCGGGACAGGCACCGCCGAAGACGGCTGAGCCAGCTCCCTTGGGCTTACTTTATTTTCCAAAGTCGCTCGGGAGGATCGTGGCCGCCGCTGACCGGATGAATCGGGACACAACTTGCCGCAGCGTGCGACCGTTGCTCTGCATCGCAACGGCGAAGCCTGTACTGTTCGAGGCTCGGCGAGTTTACAGGCTTCGAGCACGCGCGGCGTAGTTGGGTGATTCAGGAGGTCTTGCGGCGGCGCGCATCCTCCCGAGCGGCAATCTTAGGCTTTGGTTTTCATCTCGGCAGCGGACTCTGACTCGGCGGCTTCGC
>VFKF01000544.1 GCA_009885705.1 Nitrospira sp.
ATCTCTCCGTATTCAGCGGGACGGACAGGCCATACTGAATCCTATCGCACAGTTTACCCAACTCAACCATCGGCCAGTCGGGGTGGATGGGGATGTGGGGGCGGTAGTGGTCGAGGACGGCGCGGGCACCGTTGATGACTTTCTGGTAGCCCTCGATCTCCGCCACGATCTCCTTCTGCACCTCCAGCGGTGGCAGGGGGATTTGCAAACCCTTCAGCACAGCAACGGATGCGACGTTCTGAATCGCCACACCGGATGCGACGTTTCCTAAGCCTCGTTGAAAACTTGAGCTTTCCATCCATAGCCTTAAGAAAGCACTCGATATTTTATCCGTAGGTGTAAGTTTGAGGAGCGCTTGATTGATGATTCCAACTGGTGCGTTGTTAGGAATGATGGCCACCTTTCCCATCGTTCCAGAACAACTCATGATCAAATCTCCCGGCTGAACTTGAAAACCTTCCATCTCGGAGAATTTGTCGGCGTCGATAAAATATCTAAACTCGGTGAACTCACCTGAGATAGCATGGCTCTGTTCGTAAACGGCATAGCCGGACTTTACGAAGATCTCTTTCTTTAGACTTCCACCAAAAGGCCCTCGTTTGAAATTGCAAACATCGCCAAGAGACACAATTGGCCATTTGGTGTTTAACTGTCTTTGCGCGCCGTATCTTTCCCCACTCAAAATAAACTCCCCATTGGCGGCGATCTTCTCTTTCGGCACGATCAGGGCCTGACCGCTTTTGACCAGAGAAGCCAACATGGATGAATAAGATTTACAGGATGTTTCCTTTTTATCCTGTCCATCCTGCCTATCCATGTGCATAAACTCTTTCAACGCCGTCAACACTTGCGGGAGGTCGTTCTTGTCGAAGGCGCGGCGCTGAGCGCCGAGGCCGAAGCCATCGTTCTCCACCTTAAAGAAGGCGATGGTGTCGCTCTGCCGGGCCAGAGATTTGTCGAGGAGGAGGATGCTGGTCTTTACCCCGGAGTAGGGGTTGAAACAGCCCGCCGGGAGCGAGACGACGGCGACGAGGGCGTTTTCGACGAGCATCTTCCGCAGCTCTTTGTAGGCGCTCTGGCTCTGAAAGATGATGCCCTCGGGCACGATGATGCCGGCGCGGCCGGTGGGCGTGAGGTGCTCGGCCATGTAGTCCACGAAGAGGACTTCGCTGCGCTTGGCCTGGATGGAGAAACGCTTGTGGGGCTTGATACCGCCTTTCGGCGAC
>VFKF01000501.1 GCA_009885705.1 Nitrospira sp.
ACAGTATCGAAGACGCGATTAAAGACATTAAGAAGGGGAAGTTCATCATCCTCGTCGATGACGAAGATCGAGAGAACGAAGGCGATCTCGTGATTGCCGCCGAGCATGTCACGCCCCAGGCCGTCAATTTCATGGCCAAACATGCCCGTGGGTTGATCTGTCTCGCGCTGACTCCCCAGCGGGTCGAAGAACTGCAGCTGCCGCAGCAGGCGGCAGAGAATACCGCCACGTTCGGGACGGCCTTTACCGTGTCCATCGATGCGCGGAAAGATATTACGACGGGGATTTCTGCGGCGGATCGGGCGACGACGATTCATGTCGCCATCGACCCCAAGGCGAAGCCAAGCGATCTGGCGAAGCCCGGTCATATTTTCCCGTTGAAGGCGCAGCAAGGCGGCGTGCTGCGGCGCGCGGGGCAGACCGAAGGCTCCGTGGATCTGGCGCGGTTGGCCGGGCTGAATCCCTCCGGTGTGATCTGTGAAATCATGAACGAAGACGGCACCATGGCGCGGGTGCCGGAGCTGACGAAGTTTGCCAAGTCACACAAGCTGAAGATGGTCACGATCAAGGCGCTCATCGAATACCGCATGCAGCGCGAGACCTTTGTGCGGCGCATGGCCAGCGCGCGGATGCCAACGACGTTCGGCGATTTCGAGGCGGTGGCCTTCGAAAATGAAGTGGATGGCATCACGCACATTGCGCTGGTGAAAGGGCGCGTCGATAGCGGGGAGCCGACATTGGTCCGGGTACATTCCGGTTGTTTAACGGCCGATGCGTTGGGGTCTATCCGTTGCGACTGTCGAGACCAGCTCCATAAGGCGATGGAAGTGATCCAAAAGGAAGGGCGCGGGGTCCTGCTCTATTTGAATCAAGAGGGCCGTGGGATCGGTCTGCTCAATAAGATCAGAGCCTATGGGTTGCAGGATCAGGGGTGCGATACAGTTGAGGCGAATCTCCAGTTGGGGTTTAAGGCGGACCTGCGCGATTACGGTGTGGGGGCGCAGATCCTGGTGAATCTCGGGCTGCACCAGATCCGGCTCATCACGAACAATCCTCGCAAGATCGTCGGCATCGAGGGGTATGGATTGAAAGTGGTTGAGCGGGTGTCGATCGAAATTCAGCCCGGTGCAGCGAATGTGAAGTACTTGCGGACGAAAAAAAATAAGATGGGGCACATTCTGAAAAAAGTTTAGGAGTGGGTGGCAGGGACGATCTCTTTGCTCCCGGAACGCGCGCCCTAGGAAGGGCCTCGTTCGACGGCCGCAGTCGAGATCATCCCTGCCACCCACGGGAATGCAGAATGATGCGTACGGTGGGGTAGAGGGGGCGAGGAGAAAGTGTGAACGGCCAGCCCGCCTTTCTTTGCTCGCGGAGCCCCCACGATGAAACGGTGGTCGCATGGGTCAAGGGCGCGTCTTGGCGCGCCCAGGGTGGGCGGGTGAGAAAGTGCGCGCAGTTGAAAGGCAAGCTGGCCGTCCCCCCAGTTCGTGGCGAATGTGCTGGAGGAGACGAGACAAAGGAATGAAACTGCGAAAGGGCTCACATGACGCGACGGGGTTGCGGTTTGGGATTGTCGTCGCGCGGTTTAACAAGTTTGTCACGAGCAAGTTGCTGAGTGCCTGCGTTGAGGGGTTGACCAAGCAGGGGGTCAAGGCCGACGACATTGAAGCGGTGCGGGTGCCGGGGGCGTTCGAGATTCCCTTGGTGGCGCGGACGATGGCACGGACGAAGCGGTTCGATGCGGTCATTTGCCTGGGGGCTGTCATCCAAGGCGACACGCCGCATTTCGATTACATCAGCGCAGAGGCTAGTCGCGGGATTGGGCAGACGGCGTTGGATGCCGATGTGCCGATCATCTTCGGC
>VFKF01000347.1 GCA_009885705.1 Nitrospira sp.
CACAGACATCTCCAGCGCTTCGACAGAAGTCAGCCCCGTGATCGCGCCGATGCAGCCCATCAACGCCATGTTCGTACAGAGATCCATCCCGGCCACTTCGAGCGAGAGCTTGGTAGCAGGGAAGTAATAAAGCTTCGCGCGGCGCTCTTCCAACTCGCGCTGCTGGTCTCGGTGAAGGGACATCGGGCCGTCGTTGTTGATCAACGCAATCCCGTCTTCCTTCAACCCGAAATAAAACGGCATCGTGTACGACTTGCCGTGCGTAATCACCTGGGGATGGAAAATAATAATGATATGCGGGAACGTGATTTCTCCGATCTCATAGATCGGTTCATCCGACACACGAACGTAACTCTCGACCGGTGCCATCCGCTTTTCCGACCCATAAAATGGGACGATCGTGCTTTCGCCGCCGGCATGAATCACGGCCGTGCTCAGAATGTGCGACCCCGTCACGACACCTTGACCGCCGACCCCTGCCATCCGAATGTTGAAGCGTTTTGCCATGTCCGAGCCTCCTCCTGATCGCTTAAGCCTTGTTTGGAATTGCGGCAGCAGGAGCAGCCGGCTTCGGAAGATAATCTTTGTAACCATATCGCTCAGTCAGGTACTGCTTGGCCTCTTCGCTCACGTACTCCGTGAACTGATACCGATCGTTCTCAACGGTCTTTGCGTCTTCCATCACCTTGTCGGTCGGAATCGCATACTCGATGTTGCACGAGGTATAGGCTTGAATGTAGGTCGAACCCACTTCGCGGGCAATCAACACGGCCTTCTTAATGACGCTCTCGACGCGGCGTGGATTATTCGGAACCACGGTCGCCACATAGGCGCAGCCGGCAACCTTGGCCATCTGCAACATATCCATCTTCTCGAACTTCTTCCCCAACGGGGCCATCTTCAGCACGGCGCCACGGTTGGTCATGCCGCTCTCCTGCCCACCGGTGTTGCCGTATACTTCGTTGTCCAACATGATCGTGGTGAACCGTTCCTTGCGGAACCAGGAATGGAGGACCTGCTGGAAACCGATATCCGCCGTACCGCCGTCTCCGGCAATGACGACCACATCCTTCGGCTTGTCGCCGAACCGAAGCCGGAGTCCACGGGAGAGCCCGCTCGCCACACCGTTCTGGTCGCCGTAGTTTCCGTACACAAAGGGAATCGCAGCCTGGGAAATGGCCAACCGACCGCAGCCAGCCGTTCCAACCGTAATGGTGTCTTCTGGGTTGGGGAACGCAATGATGGCCAGCCGGATGAACAGGGTCATCGCGCAGCCGGCGCACATGGGATGCTCTTCAAGAATTTCCTTAAAGCTTCCCATTTGGGAAACGGAGATCTTCTTGCCGAACGGCCCATGCTCAACCATGTCCCGATATTCTTTGGGCATGAACTTTTCAAATCCGCCTGAAAACTTCACATAGTCAAGACTCATAAGAAGACCTCCCTTTATCGTTGCAATGGGAACCCATTGCCAGTCGAGAACACACAGTTATCGGCAACATGCACAGGAGTTCGAGGTTGGGAAACTGGGCTACCATGCACTTCCACGACTATCGCGAGTACGCATGGTAGCAAAGCCCAAAAAAGACTGTCAATGAGAAACGTCGACAACCCCTCGAATCACATATGCACTTTAAAATACTATAACTTCCTGATATTCAACGCAACTTCACAGAAGGCCCACCATGCCCGAAAGAAGGCCTAGCACACCACGGGCCGGTAGGCCATTCGCCCTAACAAGTGGCAATTTCGCAATGTTTTCCCACTTCTCACTTGCGCGGAGGCCCTCAGAGTACCGAGAGAGAGATTGCCGATTCCGCAAAATCTGTCTAGACTGGAGTGGTATGTCGACACGCGTAATCATTCCCGGCGAAGACGACGGCGCGCAGCAGGCCGGTGGGGTCCATAAACGTCCCCCGATTCCTGATAATTCGCTCAAAGCCGAATGTCCAAAATTCATGAGCCATGGCCCCTGCGGAGGCGTCCGCAAAGGGGGCTTCTGTGAGGTCTACCCCGAAATGGCCTGCCCCTGGGTGACTCTCTATATTCAGTTAGAAAAAATTGGCCAAGTAGAATGGATGAAACAGATCTAGGGAAGGTCTGATTAATTCACTATTCAGGCATTGACCTCGTTAAATTCCCTGTGTTTTGAAGGTCGGTTTATCAAAATTGGGAATTAATCAGACCTTCCCTAGCAATACGTGAGGCGTGAAACGTGAAGCGTGAAGCAACAAGAAAGAAATCGAAGACCACCAAGCTGGGCTACAACGAGGATCATGCAAAAAGCGGGATTACCGCTCCCTTACCGGATATCGAGACATTCCCGAATCAATATAAGGGATACGAGATCACGATCGAGATCCCTGAGTATACCGCCATCTGCCCCAAGACCGGCCTTCCGGACTTCGGCACCATAACGGTGCACTACAGGCCGAACAAAGAATGCCTGGAGCTGAAGTCATTAAAGATGTACCTCCATGCCTACCGAAATCTCGGAATCTTCTATGAGAACGCCGTCAACCGGATCCTGCACGATGTCGTGAACGCCTGCCGACCGCTGCATGCGACGGTCACAGGAGAGTTTGCCGCCCGTGGCGGACTCAGAAGTGTGATCGAAGCCAAATATCCATAGGGCACCGCCCTTCCCCCACCAGCCAATCAGTCCCCTTCTCCCAAACATAGCGTAGATACCAATCATCTGTTCAGACTCCTCTTCAGACTGCCCATTTCCATTCTCAAGTTACGCTCAATAACCACCGATAAACTGCATGAACGGCTACGCATGCCCTGCGGCAGGGTGCCGTCATTCGTCATGAGCGATACCGACAACAACCGCTCGGAAACTCTAGGTCCTGGCCCGTGGAATGTCAGCGGCACGACTCGACAGGTTCCGGTCAGAAAAAAACGCAAGAAGTTGCAGGCCATGAGCAGACCAGGAAGACACACACACAGAGATCATTGGCTTCTGGCATTGAGCCTCATCGGATTGGCCTTGAATGCGTCAACCACCCAGCAAGCCCTTGCCGCTGATCCAGACCGGCAACAGGCGCCACCATCCGACTTGACAAAATTGAGCCTTGAAGAACTGATGAACGTCGACGTGACGTCCGTCTCCAAGCGCGCACAGACACTGCTCACGCAGCTTCGGGAGTCCGTACAGGAGCGGCGGTACGACGCCATTCGGGACTTGGCCCATACCCTCAAATCCTCGAGCGCCACGCTCGGCGCGCATCGGCTGGCAACCCTCGCCAAGGAATTGGAGGAGGCCTGCCGAACCGCTCACGTTGAGCAGGCCGAAGGCCTGATCACGCTCATCGAGATCGCACATCGAGACACCTGTGTCATTTTCAGCCTGGAACTTGAATCATCACCCAAGGAGGCCGCATGAAACTCTCGACCTTTACCTATTCAAACACCAACAAAACTGCCATCCCGAACATCACCATCAAGAGTCCAGATCGAACCTTGGTCATCATGTTCGGACCATCTCACTTGCTTGATGCCCCAGCCCCCGTTCAATCGGTCCTGGCTGCATATCCAGGAGCCCCGGCCATTGGGTGCTCCAGCTCCGGGGAAATTTTCGGGACGCATATCCAGGACGACACATTGGTCGTTGCCCTCCTCCAATTCGAGCACACAACGGTCCGCACAGCCTCGGCCCCTGTCACAGATCCCGGGAAATCGTTCGAAGCGGCACAATCCCTTGCGCGCCAACTCATGGCCCCAGGGCTACGAGGGGTACTGGTCCTCTCGGATGGTTTGGGAGTCAATGGGAGTGAGCTCATCCGCGGACTCAACGCCGTCCTTCCAACACATGTCGTGGTGACCGGAGGACTTGCCGGCGACGGGGATCGATTCAAACGGACCTGGGTGGTCAAAGACGGTCTTCCCGTAGGAGGTTACGTGACAGCCGTTGGTTTGTATGGCACCGCCGTCCGTCTCACCCATGGGTCCAAGGGTGGCTGGGACCTGTTCGGACCGGAGCGGCTGATTACCCGCTCACGCGAGAACGTCTTGCTTGAACTCAATCACAAACCGGCCCTCCAGCTGTACAAAGATTATCTGGGCGAGCTCGCCAAGGGACTGCCCGGCACCGCGCTCCATTTCCCCCTGGCCATTCGGCAAAAGCAGACGGAAACCAAACGCCTGGTCCGGACCATCCTCGCTATCGATGAAACCTCCCAATCCCTTACCTTTGCCGGGGATATGCCCGAAGGGTCCTATGCTCAATTCATGCGGGCAAATTTCGATCGTTTGATTCAAGGGGCATCGGACGCAGCGACCTTAGCCTCACCAAGCGGGACAGACTCTACGCCGACATTGTCCATCGCCATCAGTTGTGTCGGACGCCGCATGGTCCTGGGCCAACGGACTGAAGAGGAAGTCGAAGCGGCCTTCGATGTCCTGCCAAAAGGCACTCAGCAGATCGGATTTTACTCGTACGGAGAGATCTCTCCCTACACCACGGGGCATTGCGACCTCCATAATCAAACCATGACGTTAACCACGATTTCTGAGGCGGCCTGAGACGGACGATGCACCCACTGCTACAGCGACAACTGAAACGACTGGGTCTCGATCCCGAGCGCTGCCCGACAGAGGCGGACGCCTGGATGGCGATGCTCGAACGGATTAGCCAAAGTTACACCGAAGGGGATCAAGGCAGAACGCTGTTGGAACAATCGCTCGATGTCACCTCGCAAGAAATGCAGGGTCTGTACGAAGAACTTCAGAAATCCAGCGAGACCGCACTATCGACAGAAAAAGACAAGCTTGAAGCGGTCCTGGATTCCCTCGGCGAGGGTCTCTGTGTCGTCGATGAGCAGTGGAAGATTCTCATGGTGAATGCACAGGCCGAAACCCTCTTCAATCAGCCACTCCAGACACTCAAGGGCCAGCCGATTTACCACCTGATCGCCCCCAGCCCTGAACAATATCGCGACGACTGTTTCATCACCCAGACCTCGATACCGGCGCTCACGGCGGGTAACTCCTATCGGACGGACGACGGCATCCTCCTCCGGTCGGACGGTCGCATGATTCCCATCTCTCTGGTCGTGACACCGATTGCACATGAGGACAGGGCCACCGGGGCCGTGTTGGTGTTTCGGGATATCACAGAGAAAAAACGAGCGGAGGAACGACAGGTTGAGAGCGCCGCCCTGCTCCGCCGTGTCCAGGCAGGGCTGCTCGAATTGGCGACCAACACAGATATCTACCGCAGACAACGTGCCGAAGTCTTTCGCGTCATTACGCGCATCGCGGCAGAGAGCCTCAATGCCGCTCGAGCCAGCATCTGGTTCTTCACCGAAGGCCGAGCGGCCATTCGTTGCGCCGATTTGTACGAACAGTCATCCGATCGCCATTCCGACGGCATCGAGTTACCCGCAACATCATTCCCTGCATATTTTTCAGCGCTGGCAACGGAGCGGGCCATTGCGGCCGATGAGGCCCAAACTGACTCTAGAACATCGGAATTCACCGCGACGTACTTAGCGCCCCTGGGGATTATCTCCATGCTGGACGTGCCCATCCGCGTTGAAGGCAAGATGATCGGGGTCATCTGCCATGAACACATCGGCTCAGCGCGTCAATGGACGCTGGAGGAAGAGCAATTTGCGACGTCGGCCGCCAGTACCGTTACTCTCGTCCTGGAAGCTGCTGATCGACGACAAGCAGAAGACGCCCTCCGCGCAAGTGACACCTTCCAGAAGGCCATGTTGGCCAACGCAGGCCACGCCATCATCTCCACCACACCTGACGGAATCATTCGGGTATTCAACCCCGCTGCGGAATCGTTATTGGGGTATGGAGCCGGCGAGATAGTCGGGAAACAGACCCTGGCCCTCTTCCACGATCCCCAGGAAGTGACCGCGCGGGCTCGTATCTTCTCCGCAGAACTGGGGATCTCGCTCGAACCGGGTTTCGATGTCTTCGTCGAGAAGAGCAGACGGGACCTACCGAACGAACACGAGTGGACCTACATCAGAAAAGACAGCACCAGGCTGACCGTTCAGCTGAACGTCACCGCCTTGCGAAGTGACGACGGCCACATCACCAACTTCCTCGGCATTGCATCGAACATCACGCCGCGAAAAATTATCGAGCAAGAATTGATTGCAGCCAAAGACGTCGCCGAATCGGCCAGCATGGCCAAGTCTCAATTCCTCGCCAACATGAGCCACGAAATCAGGACGCCCATGAACGGGGTCCTCGGCATGGCGGAACTGTTACTGAACACCCCCTTGGCCGACAAACAACGTCACCTGGCCGAGAACGTTCATCGGTCTGGCACCTCTCTCCTGGGAATCATTAACGAGATTTTGGATTTCTCGAAGATCGAGGCCGGCAAGCTGGAGTTGGAGCGAATCGAGTTCTGGCTCCGGGAGACCGTGGAAGAGGCCGTCGATCTCTTTGCTGAATCGGCCGGACGGAAAGGATTGAACTTGACCTGTTTTCTCCCGGATGAGATCCCTGACCGTGCCATCGGCGATCCGGGACGCCTCCGCCAGGTGCTCCTGAACCTGGTGGGCAATGCCATGAAGTTCACACCACGAGGCAACGTGACGGTGTGGTTCCACCTCCTGGCACAGGATGCCCAAACGCTGACGTTGAAATGCGCCGTCACCGACACCGGCATCGGCATCCCCCCCTCGGCACAGGCAAGTCTCTTCACCGCCTTTTCCCAAGCCGACGGGTCCACCACCAGACAGTTCGGCGGCACGGGTCTCGGGTTGGCCATCGTCAAACAACTCGTGCAGCTCATGGGGGGCGAGGTGGGCCTCACCAGTGCCCCTGGCCAGGGCTCGACGTTTTGGTTCACGGCGCGCCTGGAACATGCCGCACCAGGGGACAGCGCCCAGTTGGAGAATCCTCGGTTCCTGACCGGCCTCCGGGTGCTCATCGTGGATGCCGATCCGACGAATCTCTTTGTGCTGAACGCACCGCTCACCGCCTGGGGGGCAAAAGTGGTCAGTGCCGACAGTGGCGCCGCCGCCTTGGAACTCTTGAGCCGGTACGCAACCAACCGGACGCCGTTCGACCTGGCCCTAGTCGACATCTGCATGCCCGGCATGGACGGCCTCATGCTTGCCCGCGCGATCAAGGCCGATCCCGCACTCCGCACCGTCGTCCTCCTGGCCATCAACTCCGGAGAGAGTCAGGCGCCCGGCTGGCAGACTGAGTCACTGGGCTTTATCGCCTGGCTGCAGAAACCGGTGCGCCAATCGACGTTGCGGGATTGCTTGCGCCGACATCTCCAGGGAGCGACCGCAGCCCCTTCCACTGCCGGGGCAACGGCCCTCACGCCACAAGATATCGACCGCCGCGTGCTCCTGGTCGAAGACAATCCCGTCAACCGCGAGGTCGCAACCGGGATGTTGGAACTGCTCGGCTACCGGGTCGACAGCGCTGAAAACGGGCGCCAGGCCCTCGAACGCTCAGAGACTCTCCCCTACGACCTCATCCTCATGGACTGTCAGATGCCCGTCATGGATGGCTTCGCAGCCACAGCCGGCATTCGTGAGCGAGAGCGGCAGACACAAGCCGCGCACATCCCCATCATCGCACTGACCGCCAACGCCATGGCGCAAGACCGGGAACAATGTTTACAGGCCGGCATGGACGACTATCTGAGTAAACCCTTCACCCAACAGCAACTGAAGGACCTCTTGGCTCGATGGATCAGCCAGGTCAGCAAGTCGGCGCCGCCAGAAGCGCCCGTCGTGGCTCCGGCCACGGTCTCGCCCAATCCTTCGACGCCGGTCGTTCAGCCGGAACAGGTCGAGGCTACGGGCCTGGTCGATCGCTCAACCTGGGAACCCATCCGCATGCTGAAACGACCGGGACATCCCGACCCGCTCGGAAAGCTGCTGGCCACCTACGTGGAAGACTCTCGGACACTCGTCGAGCAATTACGCCAGGCCATCGCATCCAAGGACTCGGCCATGCTCCATGCCCTGGCGCACCGCCTCAAATCCAGCAGCGCCACACTCGGCGCCTTAACCTTGGCGGCGCAGTGCAAAGAGCTCGAGGCCTTAGGCCGCGAGCACCGAATCGTAGAAGCCCCGGACCGGTTTCGGGAATTGGAACGGGACTTCCTCGCCGTCTGCTCCATCTTTCAAGCTGCCATCAACAAAGAGACGCCCCATGAACGCTGATCCGCAACCTGTCCCCCTCGCCTTGGTGGTGGACGACGATACCGTCATGAGAATGCTGGCACGCGCCGCACTGGAAGGCTCCGGATGGCGCGTCGAAGAAGCGGAGAATGGGAAAGAAGGACTGGCGGCCTTTCAGCGGCTCCAGCCCGATGTGATCCTGCTCGATGTCATGATGCCGGAAATGGACGGGTTCACGGCCTGTGCGGCGCTCCGAAAACTCCCAGGAGGGGAACATGTGCCCGTGCTGATCATGACCGGTCTGGACGATTTCCAATCCATCACGCAGGCCTACGATACCGGAGCGACCGACTTCCTGACCAAGCCGTTAAACGGGCTGTTGCTCACGCACCGCGTCCGATACATCGTGCGCTCGAGCCGGGTCCTGCAAGAACTGCGGGCCAGCCAGGCCAGCCTGGCCCAAGCCCGCGATGCGGCGCTCGAAGGCACACGCCTCAAATCGGAGTTCCTAGCCACGATGAGTCACGAAATCAGGACGCCCATGAATGCGGTCCTCGGCATGACCGAATGGCTGCTGGACACAGAACTGACGCCCGAGCAACGCGACTGTGCGGATACCATTCGCACCTCGGGCGACGCGCTGCTCTCGATCATCAACAACATTCTGGACTTCTCGAAGATGGATTCCGGCAAGCTTCAACTGGAAGAGACGGACTTCGAGGTGAGACAACTGCTCACCGATGTCGTCGGCTCGTTTCAAGAGCGTGCGAGCAGCAAAGGACTGGCCCTCTCCTCCCTCACCGAGACCCAGGTGCCGGCATCGCTGCGCGGGGATGCGGCTCGGTTACGCCAGATCTTGAATCATCTCCTGGACAACGCGGTGAAGTTTACGGAGCGAGGCACGATCGCGGTCCATGTGGACATGGAAGAGAAACCGGCCAGGAAGAACCCGATCGAGGTGGATCTTACCCCCCCGTTACCACAGGGCGTCTGGGTACATTTTTCTATCTCCGATACAGGTATCGGCATTGCCTCAGATGCCTGTGCCAGGATCTTCCAACCCTTCATGCAAGCCGATGGGACAAACACGAGAACATATGGAGGAACGGGAATGGGGCTGGCCATCTGTCAACGGATTGTCGAGCTGATGGGCGGATCGCTCGTCGTAAACAGCGAACCAGGCCGTGGCAGTACCTTTCACTGTACCGTTCCCCTCAAACCCAAGGCGGCATAGGGAAGAACGCACCCTATTCCCTCGCCTTGTTTTCCCGCGGCATGCAGGGTAGGCTCAGCCGGTCACGGGAATCCTCCATTCATGGCAATTTACGCAATCGGCGACATTCAAGGTTGCCTCGACCCATTCAAACGGCTCCTCGACCGGATTTCGTTCGATCCCAGAACAGATCGATTGTGGTTAGCCGGCGACCTCGTCAATCGCGGGCCCGACTCTCTCACCCTCCTCCGATTCGTGCGTGGGCTCGGCGATGCCGCCCAGATCGTACTGGGCAACCACGATCTCTTCCTGCTCGCAGTCGCCGAACACATCGCCACGCTACGGCACAAGGATACGATTCACGACATCTTGGACGCCGACGATCGCGATGAACTGATCGCCTGGCTCCGCCGCCAGCCGCTCCATCATCGCGAAGGATCGTTCCTGATGGTGCACGCGGGACTCCTCCCGCAATGGACCATCGATGAGGCCATCGGCTTGGCGCGTGAAGTCGAGACCGCGCTGGCAGGCCCGAACTATCGTCTCTTCCTCCAGAGCCTGTTTCATGGACCGGCTCCACAATGGAATCCTTCGCTGACAGGCCAGGAGAGGCTGGTGAGCATCGCGCGCGTCTTCACCAGACTACGCACCTGCACCCCCACCGGTGAGATGTCCGGGTTCTCCGGCCCTCCCGATCAGGCGCCAGCCGGCTATTTCCCGTGGTTCCGAATTCCAAACCGGAAACAGACCGAGACCACGGTCATCTGCGGACATTGGGCTGCCTTGGGATTGCACATCGAGCCCAACCTCTTGGCCATCGACAGTGGCTGCGTCTGGGGCAAAGAACTGACTGCGGTGCGGCTGCACGATCGCCACATCTTCCAGGTCACGGGCATCCCACGAGCGTCATCGTGATTGAGCCTCAGCCTTCCAATCCGGCTTGGCCTCGTTACTCCACGAGACCGTTTCCATCCTATCGATTCCTTCCGGGGATCAATCCGCACCCGCGGCGCAACCCCCTCGGCCATTCCTATGGTCAGCCGGAGCCGAAACCCCTCGCCTTCCCACGAGAACATTGGCAGCGCTCAGAGGATTACCTCCATGGGGTCGACCTCTACAACTATGCCTACTGGTGGGAATGCCACGAAGTGTTCGAAGGTCTCTGGCATGCAGCGGGCCATGGCACCGAACAGGGAAATTTCTTCCAAGCCCTCATCCAGTTCGCCGCCGCCAACCTCAAGCGATTCCTCGGCCATGAACAAGCGGCGCAGAATCTTGCGCGGAACGGGCTCATCCGACTGCAACACCTCCCTCGACTCTATATGGGAATCGATGTTATCGCGTTAGCTGAACAGTACGGGACTCTTGCTGTCCCCTCCGTGAGTGCGCCGCCCTATCAAATCCACCTGACGACGTGACATACGAAGTACGGAGGTCGCTGGTGGCTTCTCAAACGGTCAGACTGCACAGACACCCTCACGCGTCGCACCACTCCCAACCAGGCACGCCAAAGCCTGTCTTCCCCGAACAGGGCCACAGACGAAAAAGAACCGGAGATGTGCCAGTTGGGATGCACTGAGGATTGTTTCAACCCGAGAGCGACGTTGAGGGATTCCAGCAGCCTGCTGCAGGCTGCTGACAAACTGCCACGCCACTGCAGAAATGCGCATGTCGGAACAGTTGGAGATGCTGTCAGAAGTCGTCGCAGGCTGTTCAGAGAGGCCTTCCAGCAAGGCCGCAGCAAGCGGAGAGGCGAGGCGTACTCTCGCAGTACGTTGAGCCTCTGCGCGCCGTGACCTGCCTGCGCGAAGCGCTTCGGCGAAGGCAGGGAACGCCGCTGACGGCCTCTCTCTGAACAGCCTGCTAGTGGTAACTTTCTGAATCGGTGGGAAACTTGCCCTGCTCGACTTCTTCCTTGTAACGCCGGAGCGCTTGAAGCGCATCGGTCTTGAGATGGGCGTAAGGTTTCACGAACTTCGGCACGAAGTCGTCGAAAAGTCCAAGGAGATCGTAGAGAACCAAGACTTGGCCGTCACAGTACGGTCCGGCCCCGATCCCAATCGTCGGAATGGTCAATTGTTCTGTCAGCGTCTTGGCCAGCTCGGCGGGAATCGCTTCAAGCACGATCGCAAAAGCGCCGGCTGCTTCAAGCGCCTTGGCATCGCTCAACAAGAGGCGCGCCTGGTCCGACTCTTTTCCCTGCACTTTGTACCCGCCATACCGATGAACCGATTGGGGAGTCATGCCGAGATGGCCCATGACCGGAATGCCGATGCCGGTGATCGCGGCCACTCGATCGACTACTGCGGCGCCACCCTCTAGCTTGACAGCCTGAGCCCCGGCCTGCAGAAACCGTCCCGCATTGCGAATCGCGTCTTCCTGACTGGCTTGATAGGACATGAAGGGCATATCGCCGATGACCAACGCCCGCTGGACCGCCCCGGCGACGAGCTTCGTATGGTAGAGCATCTCTTCCATCGTCACAGAAAGCGTATTGGCCTGCCCCTGCACGACCACACCCAATGAATCTCCGACCAGGATCGCTTCAATACCTGCCTGCTCGACAATGCGGGTGAACAGCGCGTCGTAGGCCGTCACGACGGTGAGTTTTTTCTTGTCCCGCTTCTGCCGTTGAAACTCGGGGATCGTCATCAACCCAGTTCCGCTCTGGTGATGATGTCGGACAACCGATGTGTGGCCTTGATCGCCATAATATGCACCCCGTCGCAGTAGGGCCGCACCGCCTTGATCGTCCGCACCGCGATGTCCACGCCGACATCCTCCGCCCGCTCGGGACCGGCGGCCTTGAGCTCGTCGATCATCTCCTGCGGAACCGACACGCCGGGAATATTCGCGTTCATGAACTCCGCCATCTTGGCGTTCCGAAGCACGAGGATACCTGCTAGCACTTTAGCCTTGAAGGGGCGCACCGCCTTCATGAACGACGCAAATTGTTCTGGATGATAGATCGCCTGCGTCTGGAAGAACTGCGCACCGGCTTTGACTTTCAGTTCGAACTTGGCGAGCATGGGACCCAAGGGGTCTGCTTCCGGCGTGACAGCAGCACCGATTGAAAAGTCCGTGGAACCATCCAGCTTATTGCCGGCCATATCCCGCCCATTGTTCAGCCCCTGCACCAGTTGCATCACTTGGACGGAATCGAGATCGTAGACGGGCTTCGCGTCCTTGTGATCCCCGACGGTCGGGTAGTCCCCGGTGAGACAGAGAATATTGCGGATGCCGAGCATGGACGCGCCCATGAGATCCGACTGCATGGCAATCCGGTTCCGATCCCGGCAGGTCATCTGCATCACCGGATCGTGGCCAAGTTCATAGAGGAGGCGGCACACGGAAAGAGACCCGGCCCGCACCACGGCAGCCGTATTATCCGTCACGTTCACCCCATGCACACGCCCGACCAACGCCTTGGCGTTCTCTAGCACCGAGGAGATGTTCGTGCCTTTGGGGGGATTGTACTCA